>JAHFDX010000018.1:6894-16281 GCA_023248785.1 Myxococcales bacterium | reverse complement strand
ATCAAGATGAGCCGCTTCCACGATTCGTAACCGAGCTCGTCCTTGCCACAACGCTCGTTGTACAGCGCTTCGAAACGCGGGCGGGCCTCGTTGAAGTGACCGTAGAGGTACAACTGCTCGGCCGCGTAGAACTGGTAGCCCGGAATGCGCGCCCCCTTGTCAAATTGTGCAGGCACACGCTGCGTGTACTCGTCGCGCGCTGTCACGCCTTTCAACACCTCCGGTGGAATCGCCTCAACGACGACCTTCTCCTCGCCCTTTGGGCCTTCGAGCCGCGGCTCCTTCTTCGATCCGAGCCCCGAGGATCCATTGGTCTCGCGATACCTTTGCTGGGCAAGGTCGCGCGGGACGTCGCCAAGATCGACAGCGAAGACGGCAGCATTCTCCAAAAATTCGTCGTCGTCGTTTGAATCGCGCACATCGACGGCAGCAAGCGTCGCCGCATCAATCTCCGCTTGCACCGGCGCTTGAAAGTGATCGCTGTTTGCCCCGTGCAACGTGACTTTGAGGCGAACCTGCTCGTGAAGCGCGTCCGCGTAGAAATACCGACTGCGGTAAGCATCCGATGCGCTTTCGTCCTGCTTCAGGTAGCCGTGCCAGCCGATTGCCGCGAGCTCGTACTCCCGCAACGCCCGCGCCAAGATCCCGAGTTGGCGACCTGGATCGGTCGTTGTCTTGGCCTCCTCAATGGCCGCAATTCCATTTCGCGTGTGCGTGACAGCCGCGGTTCGCAAACCCGTACGCGCGAGCTCTTCGGCCCTTTGTAGCGCCGCCGGGTTGTCCTTGTTCGCATCGACCCACGGAGTGTCCCCAACGTATTTCGCGAGCGCTGTTCGCGCCTTGAGAACCTCCCCTTCGTACTTCGTTCGCTCATCGCCAACCTGGGTCTTACGAATGAGCTCATCGTACACGCCCGCAATGTCGGCCTGCGTTTCCGGCGCCGATGGATGCATTGGCCACTTCTCGAGCATCTTTTCGTAGACAAGAATCGCGCTGCCCAAGTGCGACATGGCGCGATACTCCTGCGCGAGCGCACGGTAGATGTCGAGCGACCACGTCTTGTCTTGCGGCACGAGTTTGGAGTCTTGGATGCGATCGAGGCCAACGCGCAGCTTGCGCTCGGCGGACGCGGAGTCGTTATCCACGAGAAGCACGTCTTCACGTTGGATGTACGGCTCGTTCGGACCGGGCCCGACGAAATCCGTGTTCGTAACTGCCGCTGCGGTATATCGATACGCCTCCGATCGGAAATCGGCGCCCTTGTCACCCGTCAATTTCTCTTGATCGTCCGTATAGTGAAGAAGCTTGACGAACTCGTGAACGGACGCTTCATACCGTTGCTGTTGAAATAGCGTCCATGCGTACTTATAAAGCGCAACGGCGTAGAGCGGCGGGCGCTTGAATTTCATCGATTGCTGATAGGCACTCACCCCACGATTGAAGTCCCACACCGCCGCGTACGGCTCGCCACCCACCACGCCACCAGCCAGATCTTCTTGGCCGGTTTCCCAGTCTCCAACACGCCACCAGATTTCGGCGACGTACTTCGGATCTTCACCAGCCTTGAGGGACGGTTGCGCGAGAGGCTGGCAATCGTCGGGATACGGATTGACGAATACAACGTCATCTCCACCTTTTTTTATCGAGTCGGCGCGCGGATAGTTGTGACGCCATTGCCTCCAATAATCTTCGGTGTTGTCTTGCGGCAGCGGTTGGATCTGATCGACGTCAGGGTCCTTCGGATCAGTTGTGACCGGATACTTAAAGTGGTTCGCACAAACGAGGGTGCGCCACACCTGTTGCGCTTCGGGTGAGCGGTTCGCATCGTTGAGTGCATGCCCTAAGAAGTAGAAAACCCCGGGCACTTCGCGGTAGTTCGTAAACTCACGAATCAATCGCTTGTAGAGCGCGATGGCCGGTTTGAGTGAAACCTCTGGCTTCTCTTCGCTTTCACGGGCTCGCTCTTCATAGAGCGCGCCAAGTTTGTACATCGCGTCAGGCGTTGCTTCGGCCTGGGCGTTCGCTCCGCTGTACTTGTCGATGAACGACTCGAGCTTTTTGATCGCGATGTCGCGCGCTTTCTTGAGCTCTACTTTTTCGATGGCAATTTCCTTGTCCATCGTCGTGAGCAGCGTTTGCCGCTTGCGCTCGTAGTGAAGCGTAATGATACCGGTCAACGCTTCTCGATATTCACGCGCGCTCTTTTCGTAGGAGTCCGCACTCGCGCGAAACGCATCAAACGCTCGAATTTGTGCGTCGCTCGGAGGCGGCAAGGGTGCCGGTCTCGATCGGGCAGACGATGGCTTACTCGGATGCGGCGCAGTTGGCGACGTCGTCGAGCTCGGGCTCGCGGTCGATGTCGAGCCCGAAGCCGCCGCGGGGGCATGAGCACCGGGCTGTGCACCCACGTTCCACGTAACGAGCGCGACCGACATCGCTCCGAGCACCAAAGGACCCAGGGCCGAACGTTTTCTAAGCGTATTCATCGTTTTCTCGAGCGCGTGTAGTCGATCATTTGCCGCCGTCGTCGCGAACTTCGCGCAGCTCTTCGTCAAGCAGTTGTTCTTGGCGCGCGCGCTCCGTTTGAAGGGTGCGCACTCGCTCAAGCTCCTCTTCGCGAACCTCCCATGCCTGCTGCGTAATGCCCACATCGGCCCGAAGGACAATCGTCCGCAGTTTGTCGCGCACGATTCCGAAGTTGCGCGCGGCGACTTGCCCAACGAGCTCGCGAGCCTCTGAATCGAGGGCGGAGAGACGTTGTTCGTAACCTTCGATGTTTCGACGCTCGGTCTCGATCTTCTCGCGCAACTCGGCGGTGCGTTGTTCGACCTGCGTTTCGAGTTGTTTGAAGATCGTGACGAGCTGCTCTTCGTAGCCGCGTGCCTCGCGAACCAGCGGTTGGACACGCGCAGCGTAACGTTGGGTGTCCGCACCCGCCTGGCCCTGCGACGCCAACTCCACTTCGCGTTCCACCAACTTGCGAAATTGATCGCGCGCATCCGCATCGTGTTGGAAACGTGCGTCCCCAAGACCCACTTGTGCTCGCCCTAGTTCGATCATGCGGCGCAACTCGTCATGACGCTCGCGCATACGCCGGATGAGCCGCTCGTTCTCATCAATTTCCTTGTGGAAGCGGTCGAGCGTGAGCGGATCGCGGGCTACTCCCCGTTGCGCATCTTCCTTCAAGAGGCGACGCAGGCCGTTAACCGTTGCCTGCAGTGCGTCGAGCTCCTGCGAACGCCGAGTGAGCTCTTGCGAGACCTTGTTCCACTGACGAACGCCCGCGCTGTCGCGGCGTGAAAAGTCGTCGGCACTCAGCGGCAACCCACCAACTTGCGCCATGAGCTGCCTGCGTTCCTTGCGGACGCCACCAATTTCCCCATCGAGCGAGGACGGCTCTTCGTCATCGAGACCTCTTGCAATCGCAAGCCGCGCCGACGAGAGGCGGTTGATGAGCCCGAGCGCGGCTTCTTCCCCCGCGAGCAATTCGGGGAAAGCACGCACACGACTTGCTGCGGACGAGATAGTCGTCAAGCGTTCAACGAGTTGCTTGGACTGACGGATGAGCGTTCGACACTGATTGACGTCGTCGATCACCGAAAAGGCCAGCGGGCCGTCTTGTGCTTCGCGCGCCCACCTTATGGCCATCGTTGGCAACTGCTCGTTCTGGTCGAGTACATCGAGCTGCTGCTGGGAGAGCTTCTCGTAATACACAGCCACGTCGGTCGTCGAGCTAAGAAACGTCTCGACCTTCTGGCGCATGGGATCATACTGGTTACGAATGCCCTCGTAGAGCTGCAATGCCTTCTCGAAAGCACCGGCACGAAGAAGCAGGTCTGCACGCAAAAGCGTCCCGTCGGCGATGTAAGACGAACCCGGATCGGCCACCGAAAGCACTTCGAGCGCCCGTTCCGCGCGGTGCGGATCGCCCATACGGACGTACACCCACGCAAGCTCATAGAGCATCGTGTCAAACTCGGGCGACTCACGCCCAATGCGCGAATACGCATCGCTCGCCTGTTGGTACTGCTCGGTCTCGTAGAACAATCGGCCAATCGCCATCCATGCAAGGTCAATCACGTGCCGATGCTCATCGGAGTCGGGCTTGAGATCCGTGGCTTGCTTGAACGTATCGATCGCAAGTTTGTAGTTGGGTTTGTCGGCGGGCGACGATGGCGGCGGAGTCAACTTGAGCGCAATGAGACCCAAGAAGTACTTCGCCTGATGCGCGTAGTCGCCACCGGCCCCTGACACGAGACCGAGCTCTTGTTGCGCTGGGACATACTCTTTTCGCCGGAAGTGAGCCTTGCCTTTCGCGTAGCGAAGCAAAGGCGTGTACTGATCGGCCGACAGTTGCGAGAATTTTGCAACCACCGGGTCAAGCGCTTCGGGCGGCTCGTTTAGTCGAAAAGACACATCGATCAAGCGCCCAAGCGCACCTGCAAAATACGGGCGGAAACGCGGCTCGCTGGCTCGATCAACGAGGGCGCGAAAATCACGACGTGCGGATAGATACTCTTTGCTCGCGTAAAAGGTCTCACCGCGAAGCCAAAGCGCGTCGACATACGCCGGCGTGTTTGGATACTGCTCGAGCACCTCGCTGAAGACGACGATGGCGCGGCCGTAGTCCTTCGTTCGATACAGAAGCTCACCGTTCGCAATGCGACGTTCGGGCCCCAACTGCTCGCGCTTCTGCTTTTCGACAGCACGCTGAATGGACAGCAGGTCGCGGCTCACGGCGGAAAGCTGGCCGCGCGCAGCAAGCTCGTCGTCACCCGATGATGCGTGCGCGAGTGACGGAAGCAGCGCCATCGTCGAGACGATGGCGAACGACCGTGCCGATCTCATTTCTTGTCGCTCCCCCGCCCGGCCTGCGCCGGCGTAAGAGCCGTCACCTTTTCACGCCACTCCACACTGGGGCGCTGCTCGAGCGGCGTTGTAACGCCACCCTTCTCATGCGCAACGGCCGTGATGATGACGTTCTTGCCTTCGAGCGCAGTGAAAGCATGGCTCGACTTGACTTCGAATTTGTAACCACGGAGGTACGAAAGGAAGCCGAACCCGTGGCCGTGAAAGTTCAAGACGACCGTGATGTTGTGATCGCCCGGAGGAACAGGGCCGCTAAACACCGCAAATTCCTTTTGGTCGGCCATCGCACCGTTGTCGTCGGCTCGATTGAATTGAACCGTCCCATCGAGAATGAAAAGCGCCTTCACAAGCTTGAAGGCGCCCGACATCTCGTTCACGAACTCCACTTCGGAGCGCGAGCCCGCGAGCCCGCCGGTCATGATCGTGTCGCTCAAGATGGCAAGCCGCGTATGGCTCCTTCGGATTTGCTCCTTGAGTTCATCCACTCTGGCTTCGAGGTCGCGAAGACGGACGGCAAACGTTGCGCCATCTACGGCTGTCCCCGTTGCCGCGGCAGGCTTGGGATCGGCACCAGCACGCACCGGAACGGAAGACGCGGCTGTGGGGGCTGGTGCTGGCGAGGGAGCGGCTGAAGGTGCTACAGACGCCGGTGCAGGTGCGGCAGATCCGGAAGAAGCCGGCGCGGCGCTCGCCGCAGGCGGTGCTTGAGCGAGAGCTCCAACGGACAATGCCGTTGTCATCAAAAGAGCACCAAGTAAGGGAATCGAGCGTCGCATCGATACGGTCCTTTCGCTGCAGTGCTACGGGGGGCCAGTGCTACAACGCCCTGCGGCAGAGCTACCGTTCAGTGTACGTTTGGGCGGGCAACGTTGGCAACAAGGGCTGTGTGGGAAACACGGAGAATTCTAAGGTGGCGGAGTTTGGACGAGCCGTGCCAAGATCCTTGGCGCTCGTGGCCCGTCCTATCGTACGACATGAACATCAGCGCCCTACAAACGGCGGCTTTGTGCCGAGTTCGCGCGTGGAGCTGCGCTCGTGACTCAAGCGGCCGGGCCATTGCCCTCGGACGAGGAGCTCATGCGCGCCTTTCGCGCAGGGGAGCGCTGGGCGCTGGGCGAGCTTATCGCGCGCCACAAGACGGCGGCATACAACTTCGCACTGCGCCAAGTGCGCCAACCGGATCTTGCTTCAGACGTGGTGCAGGATGCATTTGTGCGCGTTGTTCAAGGAGCCACCGAGTTTCGCGAAAGCGCGCGGTTTTCCACGTGGCTCTTCACGATTATTCGCAATCTTTGTATCGACCACGCGCGCAAACAGGTTCATCGAAGGCATCCGTCACTCGATGCACAACGTCCGGGAGAAGACGGCGAGGGGCCGACGCTTGGCGACTTAGTGCCCGATCCGAACGTCCGGATCGATCGAGAGGCCGAAGGCCCTACATTACGAAAACGCATCCAAACGGCCGTGGATGCGCTACCCGACGAGCAACGCGAAGTGTTCTTGCTTCGCGAAGTGGCCAACCTGGCCTTCAAGGAAATCGCCGAAGTGACTGGAGTGCCCGAAAATACAGTCAAGAGCCGCATGCGCTATGCGCTCGAGCGGCTCCAAGAGGCTCTTGCTGAATATGAGGAACTAGCCCGAACGCTCTAACGGAAGCCTTTAACGAAGAACGATGATGAACTGCGAATCCTTCGACCAACTCCTCCTCGATGAGCTCTACGACGAGCTCGATGAGGTTACGCACGCGGCGGCCAAGCGCCACGCGGCGGAGTGTTCGAAGTGTGCGTCCAATCTCAATGCGTATCGGGCCGTACGCCACCAACTGTCCGCCATGTTGGAAGAGCCTCCGGTCGACCTTGAAGCAGCGATCTTTGCAAAGCTCGATTTGCCGGCAGTGGCCAGCACGCCCGCCACGGAGCAGCGGCCCATCGAGAACGTCGTGCCCCCTCGTCGCCATTCAGGGTGGGTTTCGCGTGCAGGCCGTTGGGCCATGCGCCCTCAAACGGCGATGGCCGCGCTCTTTATGTTAATGGTTGGCTCAAGCGCACTTTTGCTTCGCTCGCGCGCTGCGCGAAAGAGCGGGAGCGATGAAATTGGAGCACCGTCGCCACGCAACGAACCTGAAGCGATTGTGGCCTCCCCGACGCGGGGCGGGGATGGTTTTTCGTCTAAAGCAAAGACCGGCGAATTGGGCCGGAAGCCGGCCGTTTCTCAACAGCAAGCAGCCACGGATGAGGAAAGCGCGCCTTCAAAAGACCAAAAGGCCGTAACCGGGCCCAATGATTTGGTCGCAAAGAACCTCGATCCATCCTTGGCGGCCACACCGAAATCGGCCTCACTGAAACCTGAGGGGTATCGCGCGGATGCGCCCGCCGCGCTCCAAGCCCCAGTGAATTTGCCGCCGCCAATGGCATCGGGAGCGAGTGGTGTCGCTGCAGACTTGCAGGACGACCGTGGTGGGTCGAGCGGAGGCCTAGGCAATTTACGGGCGACAAAGGAGAACGAGTCTTCCGGAAATTTCTCCAAGGGCATGGATGCCTACAAGAACCGCCAGTACGGCGAAGCGGCAAAGAAGTTTGATGCGGACGCAAACGCGAATCCTCAGGCGGCTCTTTGGGCCGCACGGAGTGTTCGTAACAGCCCGGCAGGGTGTGCGGGTGCGGTGCGGCGATATGATGCGGTGATCATGCGAGCGCCGGGAACTCCAGCTGCGAATGATGCCGCGCTTGAGAGTGCACAGTGTCTTCGGTCGATGGGTGCGCACGACGCGGCCGATGCCCGCTTGCGAAAGCTCGTGGACACGCCATCGTACGCCGAGCGTGCACGCACTGAACTTGCGCGATCACCAGCCAGGTCGTCTGGGGTAGGAAAAGCGGGCGCGCACGCATCTCCTAAGTCAGCCGCACCAGCGCCCGCGGAGGCGGACAGGGCTCCGGCTCCCACGGAGAAAAAATGATCACGCGGGAGGAATGGGAAACCGCATGTGACGCTGCATGCACCCACGCGAAGGACCGCATGGCGGTTGAGTGCACGCTAGCGCTTCGCGAGCACATCTTCTCGATGGTGGCATCGGAGCCGACGTCACGCGATCTCATTCACGCGTGGATGAGACTCGGGCACGAACTCGTGGCGCTTGGCGCATCCCCTGTCCTTGGACCCGCGATCGTTCACGCGCTCGCAACTCAACCCGGTTCGACGCGGTGGGCAGACAGCGCGATGACCGCGGTCTGTGAAGCGAACGCGCGTTGGATCGCGGAAGACGTACGGAGCAAGACGCTTGCCGCTTGGGCCTCACCTTTGGTTCATCTTGGAAAAGACGAAGTGGCCATCGCAGCGAACTTCGAAGGCGATGACGCAGGTGAATGGATCGACACGCTTAGCGCGAACTTAGCCGAAGAAGGCATTCGCCGAGCGCTTGTGGAGGGCCCGGCCGCCGCGCGCATGCGTGAATCGCTTCAATGTGTTGGCATCGATGCACGCGTCATTGGGGAGCACGGCAAGTAGGCACGCCTTGCCTACGCTGGTTCGCGTAAGTACGCGATCGTGCGAATCACATGCACCAACCGTTCGCGATCCGGCAGCGCGAGTTCGATGAAGCGAACTCCCATTCCAGGGTTTGGATTGTCGCCGCTATCACGCAGCGGGTTGATCCACGCGACTTCGCCGTCGAGCTGAAACTTCGGCATGCCGGGCGGTGCAAACTGCAGGTCGAGGCGAGTTCCTATCGGGAGCGGATGTTCGGTGCGGACAAAAATGCCCATGGCGCTGATGTTCGCAATCGAGGCGTACAGAAACGTGTCGTCGGCTGCGCAGTCGACAGCCCACGTCACATCGAAGCGATCGTGAATGCGTCTGTCGAGATACGGCGACGTGTACTCGGGAAACTCGTCGCTGATGCGCACGTCACTCATGGGTCCCTCACAAGACGCGGAGCCTACCGGCCGCGATTCGATTATCCTTGTCGTTCGGTCCGCTCACGATGCGCATGCGCGGACCGTCGCCCCCTGGAAAAAAACCGTAATAAATCGTGTATTCGCCCTGCGTGAAACTCACGCCAAGTTCAAATTTGTGGATGTCGACGACCACGTCGTCCTTCAGCCACAGTGTCATGCTGTACTTGCCTTGTAGCGGTTTGTGGTCGCCGTTGTGTCGAAGCTGACCGCGATCGACATGGATGAAGGCCTCCCAATCTCGGTCAATGGGTGCAAGCACCCGAAAGTAGAACTTGAAGTAATACGGTCTGCTTGAGACGACCGCATCAACCCACTTGCCCGATTCGTCAGTGATGTCAAACCCCAACGCTTGAAGTTTGTCATCCAAGTTGACATCGAACGGACGTTGGATGCTCAGCGGCGGTCCGTTCCGAACGATTTCACTCAGTGGATTAACATTTGTCTCGCTCTGCGAAAGGCGTGAGACGGCCAAGAGAACCTGACTCGAACGAGCGTCGAGAACCGGAAGGTTCGCGCGTGGTTCGGCGGTTTCACGGTAGAGCTTGTTGAGGCGGGGCAATTCCTC
>JAHFDX010000018.1:5359-6884 GCA_023248785.1 Myxococcales bacterium | reverse complement strand
GACAAAACGCCGCGCGCTATCGGGCACTGTTAGCCAACCCTTGGCTTGGTCAGCTGTAGACAGATTGGTGACACGACCACCCGCGTAGTATGCCGCTGCGCGACTTCCGATTCCGAGAAGGCCGAGCGGCTCGTTGTTTTTCTTCGTGGACTCGTATCGAAGGAAGACATCTTTTGGCGACAGCTGATTTGCAAGTGCCGGGTAGTACACGGTGGAGAGCACCGCGGCGAAGGCTGACGCCAACACAGCGAATGCAGCCGAGCGGTGCTTGATGAACTGCCTGAGCAACGCAAACAGAGCGAACACCGCTGGAACCACGAGAAGCCCAGCCGCAATGAGCGGCGTCCGGTTACCCGTTAGGCCGAGTTTTTGTCGAAGACCGAACAGAGCAACTGGCGTCGCAATAAATGTAACAACGATGTAACCAATTCGAACGGCGGCCTCCAGATCGTTTTCACTTCGTACGGTTGTGAGCCTGGCAAGCAACGCCTTCGTACGCACCCACCAATTGCCCTCGGCTTCCTCGTCGAAAGCCCAGTGCCACATGTCGGTGACAAAAAGGAGTGTGAAAATTCCGGCAATTGGAGCAAGCGCAAGGATCCACCACGCGTTAAGGATGCCGGTGCGAACGTCGAGCCGCATCTTGAGCACCGAAACCCAGTGATATTTGCCGCCGAGCCACACGTAACAGGCCGCAATCGCGGCGCCGACGATGAGTGCGTAGTATGTGAGCACGATCCAACCGTCGCCTGCTCGATCGATGGCCTTGAGCACCCGAACCGTCAACGATGGCTCAAACGCCCTTCGGTTGCTGCCCGATTCGAGCCACGTAAAAAATGCCACCGCGGCGACGCCGCCCAGCACCAGCCACCAGAGATCGAGTGAGCGGCCTTTGAACGACTCGGGAAAGGTTGCGCCGGAGATCGCAAAAGCATGGAATGCTTTCTCGGGAAGCTTGTGAAAATCGTGATGCAGGATGCCTGCGCACGCGAGGGTGCCGACAGCAATAGGCACGCTTGCAGGTGCACCTCGCTCGAAATCGCGAAGCGCGACGCCACATGCAACTGCCACAAGCGCGGGAGCCGCGAACGCAATAAGATCGGTTTGTGAGGCCAAGTACGCATGCGCGGCGAACGCACACGCGAGGCCAACGACAACACCAACCCGCGCCTCACTCTCACGCTCCCTGAGCCCCGGGGAAGCAATTTGAGGCGCGCGAAAGAGCCGCCCGACTGCAAAAGGAAGAAACGCGCTCCATGGCGCAAGCGCGTGACCAACGATAGCCACGTAGTAATCGAACGTCGGGTACTTTCCCTGTGGGCGGAACATCGCACCAATCCACATGGAGAGATCTTTCGTTGCATCCTTGCGCGACGAAACGGCGCCTTCGACCTGTGCCGCGTGCCGAAGGACGAGGATTAAAAGAACAAGGGAAATGACTGCGAACGCACTCCCCGCAAAAGTTCCCACCCGATCGCCGAACTGCCCTCGCACGGCCCTCACGATGACAAATGTAACTGCCACA
>JAHFDX010000018.1:0-5349 GCA_023248785.1 Myxococcales bacterium | reverse complement strand
CAAAACTCCACGGCTGTAGTACCCAGCGACAGCGCCTAGGAGCGCCATAAGAAACCATGGGACACGAGCCGCTGCGGAGGTCGGACCCGCTTCATCGCGATCAAACACAGCGACGAGAGCACCTCCGAATGCTGTAGTGAATGAGGCGAGCAGCGTAATGTCGCCAAGAAGCGATCTCGCTTGCATGGCGTAGAGCGGCGTAGTGACGAGGATGAGCGAGGCGAATACCGCCGTGCGGGCGTCCATCAGCTTCCGAACCCATGCAAACGTCGCGAGGGCGCCAACAACGCCGATGACCGCAAGAGGCACCCGACCGGCCCACTCGTGCAGACCAAAGAGCTTGAACCCGAGCCCGCTGGCGAGAAACGGAAGCTCTGGTTTGCCGAGATCGTTCAGGTAAGGCAACGAGTTATCGGTTCCGTCGAGGACGAGCTGCGAACCGTGAAAGACATTGATACCCACGCGCCTGGCGAGATCGGCGACGTTAAGCTCGTACGGGTCCCAGAGTCCGCTCGCGGCCAGTGACGGCAGCATGACGAGAAGAACGCCGGCAACGAGCGTCACGAGCACGAACGCCAAAAGCCAATTAGAATCGGGCACAACGCGACCAACAGCCACGTCAGCAGCATCGCCTTGCGGAGTCGCCTTGTCGGCTGCCGGGGTTATTGGATCAGCCGCTGTCAGGTCACTAGTTTCAGTTTCGGTCGTCATCCAAGCCTCGAATGCAAAAGGTACACACCGCCTCCCGGCGGGTGCATCTTCACGCTCTTTTCGAATGGGTCCGAGAACAAAGCAAGGGTGAAGTCGCATCGGTAGGGTTCGGGCGGGGCTTATGTCTCACGTAATGGTCGAAATCTCGGGCGCCTGCACGGCTGCGTGGTATGAGCCGCCGCAAAAGATGGCCAAGGAATCCGCCCTTCCACCCGCGTTTGTTGCGGGCCACATCGCTCTCATTGGGCGACCCAACGTCGGCAAGAGCACGCTACTTAACGCCATCGTCGGGGAACCTATCGCCATCACGTCGCCCCAACCACAAACGACGCGCGATCGCATCCGCGGGATTTGCACGACCAAAGACGCGCAGTACGTCTTCGTGGACACGCCAGGGATTCACAGCGCCAGGAATCAGTTAGGTAAACGGATGGTGCACGCCCAGGAGGCCGCCACGCGCGACGCGGAGGTTGTGGGCGTCGTCATCGACGTTGGGCGCGATCGAATCCTTTCGCTGCGAGTTGAGGATGAGGCTCTTTTGCGCGCACAAGCGGCCGAGAAACCGACGATGTGCATTATTAATAAGGTGGACCAGCTTGCAGACAAGTCCGCGCTTCTTCCCCTTCTCGCAAAGTTAGGCGAGATCGAAACGCTCGTTGCAGTGGTTCCTATCTCGGCAAGAAACCACGATGGAGTCGACCGCATTTTGGCCGAAGCGCGCAAGCACCTACCCGAGAGTCCGCCCCTCTTCGATGCCGACTCACTGACCGACAAACCGGTGCGCTTTTTCGTCACGGAGTTCGTTCGCGAGCAAATTCTGAAGCAAACGCGGCAGGAGATTCCCCACGGAGTCGCGGTCGCGGTTGAGCGCTTCGATGAGTCGAAGCCGATCGTACACGTTGACCTTGTGGTGCACGTCCCGCGTGATTCGCACAAGAAGATCGTCATTGGCAAGGGCGGAGAAATGTTGAAGCGCATTGGCACAGATGCGCGAGCCCGAATCGAGGCGATGCTGCAACGGCAAGTTTTCTTGCGTATCTTCGTGCGCGTGACCCCCGGATGGCAGGAGAGCGATGCCCTCCTGTCCGAGCTCGGATTTGAAAAGCCCGAATTGCCATGACCAAGCATCACAAACGACGCGTGCGTTCATCAAACCCGGCAGAAGCGTCGAGTCTTCCCATTGTCGCTATCGTCGGGCGACCCAATGTAGGAAAGTCGACACTCTTCAACCGTTTTGCGCGCGAAAAGCTCGCCATTGTGCATGACGAACCGGGGGTAACGCGCGATCGTCACTATGCAACCGCCGAAGCCTTCGGACGACGGTACACACTTGTCGATACGGGTGGCTTCGACCCGGACAGTGATGATCCGATGAAGAGCGGAATTGCAGTGCACGTAAAAGCCGCTATCGCGGAAGCCGACGTGATCGTGTTTGTTTCGGATGCGACTGTGCCGCTCACAAGTGCAGACAGGTCCGCTGTTGAGCTTTTGCGCCGCGCCAACAAGCCCGTCTTGTACGCCGCCAACAAGGCGGACTCGTCGAAGGTGGATGCCGATGCATTCGAGCTTTACCGCTTGGGCGTGAACCAGGTCTATCCGGTGAGCGCGCTTCACGGCCGCGGCGTCGGCGAACTCGAGGCTGCCATCGTTCTGCATTTTGACGAGACCGAAGAACGCGAAACGGAATCCGACGAGGAGTTTCTTCCTCGCATTTCGATCATCGGTCGCCCGAACGCGGGAAAGTCATCGCTGCTCAATCGGTTGCTCGGCGAAGATCGCATGCTTGTTAACGACAAGCCGGGAACGACGCGAGACGCCATTGATGCCCTCGTCATTCGTAACGATAAAAAGTACATTTTTGTCGACACGGCTGGCATTCGCAAAAAGGGGAAAGTCACCAAGGCGAGCGATGAAGTGGAATCGCTCAGCGTGCTTCAAGCCATTCGCAGCATCGAACGATCGCAGATCGTCGTGCTTATGTGCGACGCCTTCGAAGGCGTTGCAGAGCAAGATGCCAAGATTTTAGGGCTTGCGGATGAACGCGGACGAGGGCTCATCATCGCGCTCAACAAGTGTGACCTTTTGAGCGACGAAGAGTTCAAAAAGGCGGAAATCACGGCACGCGACAAGATTAGCTTTGCCTCGTATGCGCCCGTCGTGCGAATTAGCGCCAAGACGGGGCGCGGTCTTCCGGAGCTATTGCGCACCATCGCCTCCGTGAGTGAGGCGTTTTCAAAGCGCGTGCCGACGGGCGAGCTCAATCGATTCTTCGAGCGCGTGCTTGAGCAACGAACGCCTCCTACGAAAAACGGAAGAGCACCCCGGCTCTTCTTCATTACGCAGGCGCAAACAAAACCTCCCACGTTCGTCGTGATGAGCAGCGCGCCCGAGCACATACACTTTTCGTATCAACGATTTGTAACTAATCAGTTACGAAAAACGTTTGGCTTTGACGGCGTTCCGATTCGCGTCCACTACCGAGCACGGCGAAGACGCGGCGAGCCAAAGGCTGAGAGTCGCGACGCCTGAAGCTCGCTCACCTTTTGGTCGGATCCGCCACGCGCCCCGTAAAAATCACTGCCGACGTCTTCCGGTCAACAATCGACACCACAAAAGGGCGATTCACCTTCATCTCTTTCGGACGAACAGCAGCCGTCGCTCGCATCACCACACCTGTCGCGGCGCCCGCCTCTGTCCCCCTTTCGTCGACGTCGATGAACGTCCCGTGAAAAACTTCGCCGATTACAAAATCTTTGCCTCCTGTGATCCCAGAAAAATCGGCGCCTTCGGAAAAAAGCGCAGCGAGTCCCATCGTCTTGAGCGGGCCCGACAGCGCATAACGTTGGCCGAATTTGAACTTAGGAAGAGAGAGCTTCACCGCAACATGTTCGAGCGTGCCGCTGGGGCCCACGTCCGTCGCAGTCTTGAAGTCCGCGAACGGGACATCTTTCGGTGGCAAGTGAATACGCATGACGAGTGAAATCCCTTTGTAAGGAAGCTCGACCACCTGCTGCCCATCAGGTTTCTCCACATACAAAACCGTCTCGGTTTCGGTCATCGTTGAAACGCCCACCTTGCGGCCATCCGAAAAGAAAAATGGCTGAATGCTCGTTTGTCCCGCCGAAAACGGATGCTCCCACGCACCCTTAAAGTAGAGCGCGTTGGTCAATACAAGCTTCGTTGATTTGTTCACTGCTCCGGATGGCAGGAGCTCAAGAATTTTCTGTTGGGTGTGGTCGCCCACCCACGAGTTGATTGTTCGTCGCGCGTCCTCGGGCGTCTGGGCGAATGGCACGCGCATCACTTCCGCGGAGAGCAGCTCCTTTACGAGTGACCCGTACTCGGGTTGGATCGTCACCCCGCGGTCGCCCCAAACTCCGTTCGCCACTTGGAACACGGAATTGCCACCCGCAAAGCCAGGGAGGGCTTTGTCCGCCGTGGTGGTGAGTAGGGCATGCTGAAAGTCAGCCAACCGCTTTGCCAGCTGCACAACTCCGCAATTTTCGGCAAACGCCACACGCTCCAGCGTTGCGAGCGTGTCTCCCTTTGCGCCAAGGCCTGCCAGATCGAGAGCATAGGCCACGCTCACCGGCGAGACTAAAACGTTACCATTATAGTTACTTTTTACAAGTTCGTCGCCAAGATTGTTCCCCAGATGGCCAAGTGTCTCGGCCATCGCAACGTCGTCACACTCTTTGGGGGGCGGCGCCGCGGGAGGTTGCGCGGGTAAAACAGGAGCGGATGAGGCAACCGGCGCCGCGCTCGGCGCAGCCGATGCCACCGGACTGTCGAGCTCGTATTGAACTTCGGGTAGGGCGGGTCGTTTCTTGTCCGATGCACATGCCACGAGCGGGAGAATGGCAAGCGTTAGACGTATACGTCGATCACCGAAGTTCATTTGCGAAGACGCATCACATTAATGGATGCACGTCAACGTGTGGCCATGCCCCGGCGATGGTATGGGATGCGTCCCAACGGAGGAACGACATGGCTCGATCAAATCTCAGCGTTCTTACAGTTTCGCTGCTCTTTGCAGCTTGCGGCGAATCAACGCAAACCCCGCCACACGCGCCAACGACCGCCTCGGTCGCGCCGGCCGCGAGTGTCGAGCCGCCGAAGGCCGATCACGACGTGAGTGCCCCGCCCGCAGAGGCGCACAAACCAAAGACCGCAACCTCCGCTGCGAAATACACCGGACTGGCGACACCCGAAAGCGTACTTTACAATGCGGATAGCGATCGCTATCTGGTGTCGAACATCAACGGCAAGCCGCTCGATACCGACAACAACGGCTTTGTCGCCGCACTATCACCCGAGGGAAGTGTAATAACCCTGAAGTGGATTGAAGGCGGAAAGAACAAGGTCAAACTCGATGCGCCCAAAGGTATGGCCATCGCAAAGGGCGTCCTGTACGTCGCCGATATCACCATCGTGCGTACCTTCGACTTGAAGTCGGGGGCACCCAAAGGTGACATCAAGATCGCGGGCTCGACCTTCCTAAACGATGTCGCCGCAGGACCCGATGGCAAAATCTATGTGAGTGATTCAGGTCTGAAGGCGGGGGCAACGGGCTTCGAGCCCACCTTTACCGATGCGGTGTACGTCATCGACAAAGGCAAAGCGAAGGCGCTCGCGAAA
>JAHFDX010000455.1 GCA_023248785.1 Myxococcales bacterium | reverse complement strand
TCCTTGTAACTTCGCCACGGTCCTGCCGCTGGCATTGGCGGGATGGAAGGATCACGATCGCGCTCGAACGTTAGGTGATTGTCCGCGTCCGTCACCGCAGAACCGGGACCATGAACGCCCACAGGGACGCCCCCCCCTTTGGCGGCTTCCCCTTCGTCCGCCACGTCAGCGTGTTTTGCACGCTTGGATCGCTCGTCCGCCGCCTTCTCTGCCACAGCCTACAATTGTCCCTGACAATCGGCGAAAGACCAAGTTCCAATCAAAGATGCGTGCGTTTTAGCGCATGAGACACGATGTCGACGTCACACTGACCTTCGGCCTCCGCGCGGTAAGAGAGGACCATACGATGCCGAAGAACGGCAGGCGTCAGCGCAATTACGTCGTCGATGTCGGCTGCTGCTTGACCGCTCAACGCCGCGCGCGCCTTGGCCGCAAGCACGAGCGACAAAGAGCCGCGCGGGCCTGCACCGAAGCGCACGTATTGCTTGATGAAGTCGTCTCCCGTTTCCGGCCTTGTTGCCCGCGTCAACGACACCGCGAGCGCAACCGCTGCATCCGTCACTGGAATACGCGGGACGAGATCTTGAAGTTCGAGAAGTTCTTGGGTCGTGAGCACGCGGGTGACGTCAATCGTTTTCGGTGATGAGTTCCGCCGGGCAATCTCGCGTTCGTCACTCTCGCTCGGATACGAGACATGCACCTCAAGGAGAAACCGATCGAGTTGCGCCTCCGGAGCAACATACGTTCCCTCCTGCTCGATTGGATTGCGCGTCGCGACAACTTGAAACGGATTCGGCAACGTATGCGTCGATGTGCCAACAGTCACGCTTCGCTCCTGCATCGCCTGCAGGAGTGCGCTCTGCGTCTTTGGTGGAGTTCGGTTAATTTCGTCGGCCAAGACGAGGTTGTGAAAAATAGGGCCTGGCAAAAATCGAACCCGCCTATGCACATTTCCAGCGGGGTCCGCCTCGTCGAGTACCGCATCGGTGCCCGTGATGTCGGCGGGCAACAAATCTGGCGTGAACTGAACGCGACCAAAGGTGAGATCGAGTGACGAAGCAAGCGTTGAGACAAGCAGCGTCTTGGCGAGACCAGGCACGCCCACCAAAAGCGCGTGCCCCCGCGCAAGCAACGTGATGAGCATCAAGTCGATGACCTCCGTTTGCCCAACAATGGTGCGACCGATGGCATCGACAATGCGGCCACGGGCGTCATGCGCCTTGCGAAGTAGTTCGACATCTCCCATGCGAAACAAGGTCTATCGCGGATTGCGTCACGCATCCATGATTCCGCCGTGGCGCTTGCCGGCGTTCTGCATTAAGACGCTGCCGTGCCGGATTCGTCCTCGAACTCTACCGCCCCTACCGAAGGCCCTCGTCCAGGTTCAAGCGCCACGGAGATCGTCACGCGCCCTGACCCGGGAACGGCGCGCGGAATTTGGGAGGCCCCAAAGCCCGTATTTGTCGCGCTGTTTGTCACGTTTGCTTTGGCTGCCTTCGCCTTGGCCATCGTTGGATTTCGCATGCGCAAAGGCGCCCGACGATGAATGTCACGCAAACGCGCTTGCGGCGCATCTTGTGGGTGATGCTGGTCGGCGTTTGCCTTTATGGAGCGCTCGCCATCTATCGCGGTGTCGACAAGATGCGCGACGCACTCGCGGGCTACGCATGGTGGACTTTGGTCGCGGCGTGCGCCCTTGCGTTTGGCAACTATGTTTTGCGCTTTTTTAAGTGGGAATTTTACCTCGCGCGCCTGGGCATAAAAAACGTAACCAAGTCAGATAGTTTTCTGACGTTCCTCTCAGGCTTTGTCCTTACCGTGACCCCCGGCAAGGTAGGCGAAGTTTTCAAATCGTTAGTGTTGAAAGAAACTCACAATGTGCCTGTCGCCGTCACAGCGCCCATCGTTGTAGCCGAGCGCGTCACGGATCTCATCGGCATCATTGTGTTGATCGTGATCGGATCGCTTGGTTTTTCTGGAGGACTGTTCTGGGCGGGCGTTGGCTCAACGCTGGTGTTTGTGCTTCTTGTGGTCGTTGCATCGCGATCGTTGTCGCTTGGCATTATCCATGTCATCGGCCGGATGCCCGGACCGTTTGCGCGCATCGCACCAAAGTTGCGCGATGCCTACGAGAGCCTGGCTACGCTCGTTGCACCGTCGAACCTTCTCTTCCCTACGCTGCTCAGCGTGATCGCTTGGTCGCTCGAATGCGCGTCGCTCTGGATCATCGTGCGCGGCTTTGGCGCCAATGCTGATCTAAAACTCTGTGCGTTTTTCTACGCGACAAGCACCCTCGCCGGCGCGCTTGTTCCCGTCCCCGGCGGCCTTGGCGTGACAGAAAAAGCCCTCGAAGAACAGCTTGTTAACCTCGGTCACGTCTCGCCCGGTGCGGCGACTGCGTCGATGATCCTCGTGCGATTTGCCACGCTTTGGTTTGCAGTGCTCGTTGGTTTTGTGGCGCTCTCGAGGCTCAAGAAGCGCTATCCGACCCTTCTTCAAAGTAGCGAAGCGCCCGCAGAGTCTGCAGAAAGTCTGCAGAAGGCTCCGTAATCCACTCCATGTAACTGCCAGTGATCGGATGTTCGAACCCGAGACGCGCAGCATGGAGTGCTTGGCGGCCAAGCGTTTGCCAGATCTCCCGAAGTCCCGCCTTTTTTGGCGTCTTTCCATAAAGCGGATCGCCAAAGACCGCGTGCCCCGAATCTGCCAAGTGGACTCGAATTTGATGCGTACGTCCCGTTTCGAGACGACAGCGCACAAACGTTGCGACCGCGCCGATGGGTTCGAGGGCGTCGACGTGCGTGATTGCCGACTTGCCGCTCCGCACGCGCGACGAGAACCGCAAACGATCGACAAGATGACGCCCGTGGAGGGTAGAGAATGTGCACGACGCAACCCGTCCGGTCGCGATGGCCACATATTCGCGCACGATCCGGTGTTCAGCAAACAGCGCCTTCAACCGTTCGCGCGCCTCGCCCGTGCGTGCAACGACCATCACACCACTTGTTCCCTTGTCGAGTCGATGAACTACTCCCGGTCGCGCGAAAACCAGGTCTTCGTCATCGCTCTCAGTCCACGACTCCATGTACCCACGCGCTAAAAGACCATTCACTAACGTCCCGGTTTCGTGGCCACGCGATGGATGCACAACCAAACCCGGTGGCTTGTCGATCACAACCAAATGCTCGTCAATGTAGAGCTCACGGAAGTTGACCCCCGCATCCGGCAGAGCTTGCGTCGTAGCTGGGGGCCCCGGGCGCACCTCAATGCGCATCCCCGCACGCACGCGATCCGAGGACGACGCCACACGCCCATCGATGAGCACGCGCGATCCCACAATCCACCTTTGCACTTCCGCCCTCGATAATACAGAAATGTGCGGCGCCATCACGCGCGCTACAAATCGGTCGATGCGATCGCCTTTCGCGGAGCTTTGAGCAACGAACTCAAATGGCCCGGTCGTATCCGCACTCACCAGAGCTTCGAGGCGATATGACCCTTCGTCTTGACCAAGATGTCGACAAGGGCTCGATCATAAAAGTAATAAATGCGCTCATAGAGCTCGGGCAACACACGCCGACTATAGAGCGCGCGCCCCTCTTCAATCTGCTCAGAGAGCGCTTCGAAGAGGTTGTCCCCCTCGATGCCTTCGTTGATCTTTCGCTCATTGTAGAGCGAGATATCGCTCGCGATGGCTCGTGCGAGACGGCGTGCCGCGTCGTCATTGTCGATGAGCGCCATAAGTCCATCATCGCTTAGAGGGCGAACGGGCGCAATGACTGACATCACGATGAAGTTTAGGTTGGTGGCACCAAAGGCGCGCGAACGCATCATTCGTTCCGGAGAGGAGCGGTTGATCCGCACGCCAATTGCCCACCTTGGCATCGAGTGTGCACCACCGTGGACCGACGGAGGCTTCCATGAAGCAGCAAATCAATGCGGTCGTTCTCGGTAGCGCACTCCTTCGTCTATTTGCCTGCAGCAGCGGTTCGACCACATCCGGTGCATCCACCGATGGCGGAACAAGCCTGGTCACCGATGCGGCCATGGACAGCGG
>JAHFDX010000454.1 GCA_023248785.1 Myxococcales bacterium | reverse complement strand
CGCCGCTGGGCCCTGTGTACCAAGCAGGCACGCTGAGCGGAAATCCTGTGGCCGTGGCGGCTGCACTCGCGACGATGGATCTTCTCGACGAGCGGCTTTACCAGCGTCTCGAACGTCTTGGCGATCAGCTCGAGCGCGGGCTCGTTCAGGCAATTGCAACCACGTCCGCGGATGCTTGCGTTCAGCGCCTCGGATCGATGCTCACGTTGTTCTTCACGAGGGGCCCCGTTTGCAACTGGGAGGAGGCGAAGCAATGCGACACGAAGCGTTTTGCCAAGTGGCACGCCGGCATGCTTCTGCGTGGCGAGTATTGGCCTCCGGCTCAATACGAGGCGGCGTTTATTAGCGGCGCACACAGCGAGGAAGACATCACGCGGACCGTGAATCATGCGCGGGCAGTGCTTGCAGACATGTCATGAGACGTGGTTCTGCAGGCGGGTGCAGCATTCCGCAGTGAATCGCGTGGGACGTTCTTTTTAAGGGCTTGGGACCGAGCCGTAAACAATTTGTCGGTATGACCGTATTCCTGTGTACACATGTGCACGAACGGCTCAGCTGCCGTGGAATTCTGCTTGGCGCGACGATTGCTACAACCCAAGGGTATGCGAGTCCTAGGGTTGTCGATCGCGTTGCTGGCTGTTTTCGCTACTGGCTGCGGTGGAAAAATCGCAGCCGAAGACGACGCATTCCACGCCGCGGGAGAGTTCGCGTCACCCTCGGGTGGCGATCTCGAGAACGAGGCCCTGCCGCCGTCGCTCTTGCGTATCGAGGCGCTCAATCGTGCTCGTTTCTACGAGCGCGTCCTGTTGGAAGTAAAAGTCGACGGAAAATTAGCAGCCAGTGGTTACATCAATTACTCCGCTGACTCTCACAAAGATCGTATGAACGTTCACATTCCTCTCGAACGTGGAACCCACGCACTCGACGTGCAGGCGCCGGCTTCGGGGGCCAAGTGGAGCGGCCACGCTGAGATTGGCGGGCCTAGGGTGCTTTCGATCGAACACCTGAGTCCCGAGAATGGCGCGCCTGGCGTTCCGTACTTGGTGGTTCGCGTTGAGAGTGATTGGTAGGCCGTTACGGCCTCCTCCAGATC
The DNA here is from genome assembly GCA_023248785.1 of Myxococcales bacterium. Classification (GTDB taxonomy): domain Bacteria; phylum Myxococcota_A; class Polyangia; order Polyangiales; family Polyangiaceae; genus JAHFDX01. The sequence goes on along the minus strand of JAHFDX010000454.1, from coordinate 2,966 downwards.
AAAGCGTCTTTAGATACTCCAACACGGCGAGGCGCTCGTCCGACGACAGCGCCTCGCCGAACTTGTGGCCTTGGTTGGAGAGGCCAGGTTGGGTGGTGTCATAGGCGGGGCCTCCACCAGCTGTGCTCCAGCCGGCGGCGCGGGGATCGAAGTTGGTTTCGTCGAAAGACATCGACCAGGAGCTTGGGCGCTTGGATGGATCGATGACCGCTTCCAGTGTGGGTACGGAACCGTTGTGAAAAAACGGAGCTGTTGCCCAGATGCCATCGAGCGGGGGAGCGACGTAGCCGCGTGCGGGCTCGAGCCGCGCGCGCTTCCCGTAATAAGAGCTTTTGAACCAGGCTACCGCGTCGGCGTTGGGCCATGGATTTTCCGCGAGGCTTGGATCGGTCCCCACCATCTCGACGGGGATCAATAGGTTGGGATAGGACTCGTTTGATCCATAGGTTCCGTGGCAGGGAGCGCAGGTGTGTATGAAGGCCTTTTCACCCTGTGCAGCCAGTTCCTTGTTGATGTCGTAGGGGAACTTCGGTGGCTCGATGGATCGCAGATAGGCGGCAATATCGACAAACATGGTCTCGATGTGTTCTGCCTCGGCAACGTCCTGCACGGAGAACACGCTCATGTTCATCATGTGACCAACGTGATCGCCGCGCCCCATTCCGTTGGCGTAGAGGCCATTCTTCTTCTTCGTACGCCACCACGGTGGCACATCAACCCAGCCTTGAAGGTTCGTGTGTGCGTCGAAGCGTGCGATCGATGACCACGCGAGCGTTTGTGGATCACGGTGCGCGGCCAATGCGCCAAAGGGGAAAAGAATGCCGGTACTGTTCGCGGCAAGAATTCGCGAGGTGTATTCTTGGTACTCGGCAAATTCGGAAGGGGTTCGAAGCCCAATGGTTACGAGCGCTTGATTCGTTGCTAGCCCCGAAGGAATCGCGGGAAGGTGTGCCGGGTTGCCAAGTCCCACGAAGAGCTTCCCATTCAGTCTGGCTGCGTGGCACGCGAGGCAATTCGGGACGGCGAGCTCCATGCCTTGACGATTCGTCATGACGTTGTTCGCGTAGCCAACCAGCGCATTCTTGCCTTCGCGACCCGGTATAGAGTCGCGGGCCTTGAGTGGCGTCATCGCAAACGAGAAGCCCGACCAAGGAATCCCGAGACTGATGTATCCCTCGTTGACGACCGCGCGATATCCACGTGCGGGATCGCCGTTGGTGCGCTGAGCCTCTTTCGGAATGGGAATCGCACCTGCGGGTGCTTCGGGTCCTTCCGTTGAAGGCGACGACGAGGTCGGCGATGGTGATATCGATGCGTCGAAGTGAGGAAAACTCGCCGAGGGATCATCGGTTTCAGGCAACGACCCCGAGGCCCCGCACGCAATTGAAATGCCAATGGGCGCCAGAAAATACCATGCGTTTTCTGCGCTATTCTTCATAATACAACCCCCGCGCGAGCGTGTACCACCTGCATGGGGCGAGAGCAACGTGGCGCGTGACCTCCGGGCGGGCTTCCGAAGTCCGCATGGCCACGGAACTGGTTGCCGTGAGCGATGCCGTCGAGCAGCTTACACAGGCGTTGCGTAGTGGGCGTTTGACGCTGGCGTAGGGGCGAGTACGGTCACGCTAACCCCGCGCACGTAGCGCCGCCTGCGCGGCCGATAACCTCGCAATGGGCACGCGAAATGGCGAGCAGCTCACATAGTCGAGGCCCGCGCGTTGGAAGAAATCGATGCTTGCAGGATCGCCTCCGTGTTCTCCGCAAATACCGATCTTGAGTTTTGGCTTCGCCTTGCGCCCGCGTTCAATCGCGAGTTGCACAAGAGCCCCGACGCCCGCGGTATCGATGGACACGAATGGATCTTTCGGAAAAATGCCCGTCTCGACATACGCGCCCAGAAATTTCCCGGCGTCGTCACGCGAGAGCCCCATCGTTGTTTGGGTAAGGTCGTTTGTGCCGAAAGAAAAGAAGTCAACGGCTTCGGCAAGTTCGTTGGCGACGATGGCTGCGCGCGGAAGTTCGATCATCGTGCCAAATGTGAACTGCACGAATTCGTCACTCGCGTTGAGATCTTTTACCACGCGATCAACGATCGCGCGTATCTTGTCGAGCTCGCCGCGCGTCATCGCCAGCGGGATCATGATTTCCGGAAACACGCCGCCGCCGCCGTCTTTCGCTACATGGAATGCTGCCTCCAAGATCGCCCGAATTTGCATTGCGTAGATCTCGGGGTAGGTGATGGCGAGTCTGCACCCGCGATGACCAAGCATCGGGTTGAACTCATGCAGCTCCTTCGTGCGCTGTCCCAAGCGGGTGGGGGACACCCCCATGGTGCGCGCAAGATCGTCCATCTGCTTGTCAGTTGTCGGCAAGAACTCGTGAAGCGGCGGATCGAGCAAGCGGATGGTAACCGGAAGTCCTCGCATCTCTCGAAAGAGGCCCGCGAAGTCATTGCGCTGGTGGGGAAGCAACTTGACGAGTGCGGTCTCGCGTTGCTCGACGGTTTCGGACAGGATCATCTCGCGCATCGCCGCGATGCGCTGCTCGTCAAAGAACATATGTTCGGTGCGGCACAGGCCAATGCCTTCGGCCCCGAATGCCCGCGCGGTCTTCGCATCGAGTGGCGTGTCGGCGTTTGCGCGCACTTTAAGCGTTCGCACGCCGTCCGCCCAGGTCATGAGTTCACGGAACTCGTCGCTGAGTGAAGCGGGAACGGTTGGGATGGCCCCGAGGTAGACAACCCCAGCGCCGCCATCGAGGGTAATCGTGTCGCCCTTTCGTAATGTCACGGTGTCGTAGGGCATGCCGTTGTCGGCGTAGAGCGTGACAGCCATTTGTTCGTGCGCGTAATCTACCGAAATCGCGGAGGTGCCCGCCACACACGGCTTGCCCATGCCGCGCGCAACCACGGCCGCGTGACTTGTCATTCCACCACGCGCGGTGACAATTCCACGCGCGGCCTTCAT
>JAHFDX010000017.1 GCA_023248785.1 Myxococcales bacterium | reverse complement strand
GCATGGCTGTTCGTCGTGTACGTTGGCGCGCCCGTCATCACCTTTGCGTCCGTGGCGGCGTGGATTCATCGCTATTCATCAACGCATCCCACGAGCACAAAGGCTCTTCAAGCAACCGTGGCCTCCGCCGTCCTTTTGAGACTCGGGTCCATGCCGCTTCTCAATCTTCTTAATGACACCGCGTGGAAAGGTCTCGCCTTCAGTAAGAACTCTTGGCGCTCCTTCCAATCGTTATGGCAAGTCGCGGCCGAGGTAGGCCTCTTTGTCGTGGCCTGCGTGGCGGCCATCGTCATCGCCCGCTTCCGAAAGTCTGTGGGTGCTCGCTCACTCTCGGATTAGAGGTCCGAGTTACCCGCCTCCGCCCTTGCCGCTCGCAATCTTCTTAAAGTTCAACTTCTGATCGATGTGCGCGAGTTCTTTCTCGTACGAGTAGGCGCCCTTCTTGGACTTGTAGAGCGACTTCTCTCCGTGCGTCTTGATCTTGAGCACATCCTTCACAAGACAAAACCCCTTCCCGTTCTTGCAGGTGTCCCAAAGATCGTAGAAGAGGAAGACCTGGCCCTTCAACAGGCTCACTTCGAACTTCATCTTGAAGATGAGATCAATCGACGGCGGCTCTTGGTCCACCTCCACGCCCAGCGTGGTCGGCAGGCCGACTTCAATCGGAATGATGCGAACGCCAATTCCGCCCTTGACCAACTCGAAGAGCCCCTTGGGCCCAATGCTGATCGAGAGCTTGCCCGTCACGTCCGTCGTCAGACCCGGCTTTACTGTGATGGTGCACTCAACGCCGTCGCCGTCTGACTCCTGCATCGACGTCGGAATGAGACCGACCGTCGCACCGGCGTCGATCTCCGCGGAGATATTGATCACCTGATAGAACGAATAGGTGAATCCGACTGTGGGTGTACGAAATTGGCGCGAGAGTTCCTTGCTCTTTACATCGCCATCCGCCTGCCAAACTGTTTTGCCGAGAACATCAAACTTCGCGTGTCCACCAAACGATGCGGTCTTGTCAATCTCGGCCATTCCCGAAGCCGTAAACTTGAGGATCGAGATCTTCTTCTTAACCAGATGAAGCCCGTTGTCCCAAGAGACGTTGCATCCCGTTTGATGCGCACTCGGGTGTTTCGAATCGATATCGAACGAGGTGTAGGCGGACACAATCTTCGCATCGCCAAGCTCACGCGACCAACCAACGTGGTTTTTCTTTGAGTACGGTTCGCACGTGCTGTCGGTGCAGTCCTTTGGCGTTTCTTCGTCGTCGTCCTCATGGAGATCGAGTTTCTTGGCGTCGCCACCTTTGCCGCCGCCGCCGTCGAACTTGAACTTGTCGACCGACTTTTGCGCACGCTTAACATCACCCGCGCCTGGTTGCTTACCCCCCTTACCACCGCCTTTGGCTTTCTTGTCCTTCTTGTGCTTTCGGGCCCCGGCGCGACTCTTGCCCTTCTTGCTGTTTTTCTTCGGCTTGTGCTCCGCGAGTTGTTTTGCATGTTTCTCGTGATCTTCGTCGTCTTCGTTGACCTTCTTCTTCGTGTCGGGGTCGAGGTCCTCATCCCCCAACTTTGTGAGGTCATGAGTAACGTGCGCGTCGCCGTACATGTCTGCGACTTGTTGTGCGGTTGCCTTCTTTCCGTTGGGGAGGGTGTAGGTTTCATTGGGATCGATCCCGTCGTGCTCCGTTTGCCCTGCGTGCTTGTGCAGCGATGCGGGCACCTGCAGCTTCTTCTTCGCGTCGCTATCGGCGCTCACGAGCGAAACGGCCAACGCGACCGATGCCATCCCTAGGAAACTTCGAATCCACGAACGATTCATTTCAATTTCTCCCCGGTCGGATATCCGAGACTCCCTAACAAGCGTTTCTCACGATCGCGCGTTCCTCGCACGACGTGTAGGTACTCCTTCGCGATTTGCTGCACATCGGCGGGCGCGCCGTCGCGCAATGCGAGCACCGATTCGTATGCATCGTCGGACTCTTCGGCAAGGTCGTTCAGCGAGTGCGCTGAGCTCTTGCGCACACTTGCCTCGTCGTCCTCACGCGCGGCTGTTTCGAGACATTCGGTTCGAATGGCAATGTCCGTATTCGACCAGCGTAGGGCCCAGGCAGAGTACTCGCGAACGACACCCGACGAATCATCTTCCACAGCAGCGCACATTTTTTCCGCAGCCTCTTTCGTGCGGAAGAACCGATACGCACCGAATGCAGTCTGTCGCACGTAGGGGTTCACATCGCGCGTGGCTTCCCGGATTTTCGGCAAACAACCAACACATGCGCCATTTCCCGCAGCAGCAAGTAGATCCAACCGCAACTTGCCGGTGGCAGATGCGAGGTTCTGTGAAAGCGTGCGATCGATCCAGGCGACTTCGTCATTCAGCTGCTTCTTACGCGCGAGGTCCTCGTGCCCGCCTAGCGTCAGCCATGCAAGCATACGAACCTCGGAGTCGAGGTCGGACTTCGCCATAACCCCAAGTTGCTTGGCCAGCTGCAGACTCGTGAGTTCTCCCATCTGCACGGCGATGAGCACCGGCTTGACGCAAGCATCCTTCGCGTTCGTGAGCATCGACTCCGCCCACGCAACCGAAGCATCGCTCCGCGTGAAGAGACCCGACGCGACCACCTGCGTTCCAAGCCCACAAATGCGTCCGTCGCTAAGCTCTTTGTGCAGGCGCTGGACGCAAGGTGGCGTTGAGCCTCCCTCGCTGTCTTCCGCCCGGCGAACTTCGTTGTAAAGGCGCGTCTGCTCTTGGTGGGACGGACGCCATTCGTTCTCCGCAAGCACAGTGCGCACACGCGCAATGACATCGTCGCATAGGGGGGGCTTTATTGTGACCGGTGGCTCTTGCGCCCTGGACTCGCCAGTGTTCACGTCCGTCGACTCGGCGACATCTTGCGGGGCTGGTGCGGATGGCGCCTGGATCGCGCTCGCACGCATCGCATTCGCGCGCGTGGCTCGATGGCCAACCCAGGCACAAAATCCCAGGGCAATCGCAACGAATCCGACGGCCGCTAGTCGATGGCGGGCTCGAGCATGAAGCCGAGACCTTCCCGCAGGCTCACCCATAAAACAGACTCCTCCCATTCATAAGACGGACGCGCCCACAAAAACCTGCAGCTCGCGTTCCATATATGTCCCCTTGCTCGTACACTTCCGGACACTCGACCCCATGCGCGCGTCGCACGGCGTCATCACGATCGCCCCTGTCTACTTCGCCCGCCCCACTGCGAAGATCACTCTCGTCGATCCACGGCTCGTAGTCGCGGCAAATTGCACGTGCGTCGCCTTTTTTGCGCAAACCACTCCGTCGTACGGCGCAACCAAGAGCGCTCCGGACGCGGGCGGGAGCTTGGCGAGTCCATCGCTTGCGGCAACGATGTGTCCGATTTCGTCCGTGCACGTGATGAGCACCTCGGACTCAGGTGTCGTCACAAGAGCCACCGCGCGAAGACACGTTCCTGCTTCCATATTTACGTCGTGAAGCGCGCTTGGCCCTCTTTCGTCAATTTTCCATTCAACGGGAGAACCCACGGGTTCGAGTCCCAAGGATCGCAGCGTCTCCCCTGCGCTCGCATTCTCCGCAGGGGGCGCTGAGTTTACTGACCGCACAGTCAGAAATGGCGACGTAACTACGGGCGGAGCCGTGTAGTGGTCCGGTTGAATGCGTCCGGCCGAGCCCCCCAATGATGCCGGTTGGATCACAGACTTCGCGCCACAACCCACAACCCACACGAGCAGAAGCGCACGCCGCATAGGGACATCATACCAATCAGTGATTGACCGATTGAACTTCTTGCGCTCTAGCGAAAGGTAATGCGAAAGACGGCTCTCCTGTTCGTGCTTTTGGTCGTGCTTGCGGCGTGCAGCAGTTCCGGCTCCCCAAAGGGCCAGCCCGTCACAACAGACGCATCGACACCAAGCGAGGCGTATTCGTTCCCGGCGGAGTTCCTTTTTGGATCGGCGACAGCCGGGTTTCAGGTCGAGAAAGGAAACACGGCCGCCGATTGGTGGGTTTGGGCGAACACGCAAAATCGGATTGCCAACGGCGATCACCCCGACCGAGGTGGCCCGGACGCTCTCGCTCATGTCGACGACGACGTTGCTCTTCTCACCTCAAGCGGGCAACGCGTGTATCGGTTTTCGATCGAATGGAGTCGCTTGTACCCCACGCGCGAGCAATTCGATCGGGATGAGCCAGATGCTACCGCGGTGGCTTCGTATTCGAGGCTGCTTGACGCACTCTCCCTAGCCAAGATCGTCCCGATGGTGACACTGCACCACTTTGCATCGCCTTCGTGGCTGTCAGATCCAACCAAGCCAAATGATCCTGAGGCGTGGGAGCGATCGGAAATGGGCGCGCTGTTTGCGACCTTCGCGGCACGAGTCGCCACACGGTGGGGGCACCAAGTTGACTGGTGGGTCACCATCAACGAGCCGCTCAACGCAGCTATCGGTGGATATGTGCAAGGCAGCTTTCCGCCAGGACAGATCTTGGCCATCGATCGCGCGCTCTCTGTTGTGAAAGCCACCGCACGCGCACACGCGCTTGCGTACGATGCGATTCACGAAAAGGACACCCGCGATGCAGATGGCGATGGACGCGCGGCGTGGGTGAGTCCCGCGTTGCATCAACGAACGTTTCATCCGTACGATCCAGAAAGCCAGGCCGACAAAGACGCAACCGCTCATGTTCAGGGCCTGTGGAACCGATGGTTTGCCGACGTCATCGTGTTTGGTAATTGGGACGACGACTTCGACGGCAAGCTCGACGGTGCAAACGATCGCACGAGCGATGTCACGCTTCGCGGACGGGCGGACTACTTGGGTTTCAATTACTACTCCGACACGCTCGTATCCGCCTCGCGTGGCATCGTACTGCCGGTCATCAATGCAGCCATTTATCAGGCGGCCATGCCCACCGAAAGGCCGAAAACCGACACGCGCTGGGACATTTATCCCGAGGGCATGGGAACCGTTCTCGATGAACTTAAGGCGTATGGATTGCCGCTGTTTATCACCGAAAATGGGATCGCCGACGCAGTCGATCAAAACCGGGCGCGGTTTGTCCTCGAGCATCTGCGCGAAGTGAGCCGCGCCATTTCACGCGGCGCTGACGTTCGCGGGTATCTTCACTGGTCGCTTATCGACAACTTCGAATGGGCAAGCGGTTTCTGCCCCCGATTCGGACTTGCCACGTATGACCCGGACAACGGAAGACGCACGGAGAGGGCAAGCCTCTTGGTCTACACGCGGGTGATTGCCAACAAGCGCGTGGAGCAGCGCGATATCGACACGCTGCCGGCGTATGCCAATGGGACAACGTGTCCATGAAGGCTCCCACCGTAGCTGACCCGCCGGTCAGAAATGCGCTCCGGCACCGAGCTGCAGCCGAACGTATCCGTCACCCGCGCCTCCAGCGGCGAATGTGTCTGTAGACTGCGACGTGAGCGACGTTTGATAGCGCGTGTACGATCCCGCAGCGCGCAACATGACATAGTCCCCGAGCAGCACGTAGGTGCCGAGTTCGCCCTCGAAACCAAAAGCGCTGGCATCGCGAAACTGATCGAAGATGCGCCCTGTCGCAACGACTGGCATCAACGCGACGTTCGCGAAGATGGAAAGTGGACCCGCCGGAATGAGTGCATCGAGTGATGGACGCAAGAACACGTAGCTTGTGGAGGGGTACTCGGGATTGGCCGAATCGAACGTGAATCCCTCTCGCCCAAAGCCAAAGCCAATGCCAAGTTGAGGCGCACGACCGTCGCCGAACCTGAGGCGATACCGCAGGCCCACATCGTAACGACTCCACGACGTTCCCGTTTGGCCTCCATCCGCGGCACGTGAGCTCAGGCCCAGCGCGATGCGGTATCGAGCCATCATTCCCAGATCGCGAACGAAAGGCAGGGGCGTTCCCGCCCCCGGATAAATCTCAACATGCGCTGCAAGAGAACCCGCGCCAAAGAGGCTGTAGGGACGAAGGTTCTGTGTGACGGGATCGGTAAACGAAAACGAACGCCCACCCATTTCGCCGGAGGCCCATCCAAGAACGAGCGACGTTTCAAACACGCGAGGCGGAGCTTTCGCAACCGGCACAGGCTCGACCTTCGGCGTGGGCTTGGGTTCTTCTTTGGGCTTTTCCGGAGGAGGAGGCGGCGGGATCAATTTCTTGAGCAGAGGATCAATCGCCGCGCGAAACGCCTCGGTGTCGGATTTCGACGGCTTCTTCCCGACTTCAATTTCCTCGGTCGTCGGTTCCTCGTCGCTTGCCGTTGGAATCACCGTGACGCTAATCACGCGCTTTCTTGGAACGCGAGGCGTGGTTGCAAACACGACGGCCTTGGCCCCGACCGACGTTGCGGCTCCGCGCACGCGTTCAAGCGCAGTGGGCCGATGTTTTTCGCTCTTCAGGGCGGCGGCGAGTGGCACATTGAACGGTGGTTTCTTTCGGCGCGCTGCACGCAGGGCTTCCTCAAACTTCCCCTTGGGCACCACTTTCCATGGGGCAAAATCCTCTTTGCGCAACTCGCGGACACGCGCCTCCGTCCCAGGCGAGTCGGTCACGATGACGACGTTCCACTCGTCATCCGCCAACGCGCGCACCGGCCAAAGAACCGCGATGAGCATGAACCATATCCAACGAACCCAACGCATAGTGCGAACAAGGTGTACCAGGCTTGGGGCCCGCGCGTGATACCCTAACTGCGATGGCCGAAGTCTTGCGGGTTGATGCGTCAAAACCCGACGCACGCGCCATTCTACGGGCTGCGGATGTACTCCGTTCGGGGGGCCTTGTGGCCTTTCCGACAGAAACCGTTTACGGCCTTGGCGGCCTAGCCCTCAACGAAGCGAGCCTTGCGCGGATTTTTGCGGCGAAAGGCCGTCCACTTACCCATCCTTTGATTGCGCACGTGCTCGATATGGCGCAAGCCCAGACCCTCACCACACTCGTGACGCCAAGCGCAAAACGTCTCGCGGCAGCGTTCTGGCCGGGGCCGCTCACGCTCGTGTGCGATCGTGCGGAGCATGTTCCCGCATTATTGACTGGTGGGTCACCTTCGGTCGCCATCCGCGCCCCGGCGCATCCAATCGCGCGCGCACTTCTGGCCGCAGTTGCAGAGCCCATCGCTGCACCAAGCGCGAATCGGTACCAGTCGATTTCACCGACCGCAGCCGTTCATGTTCAAAACGCGCTTGGCAACATGGTCGATTTGATTCTTGACGGTGGCTCGTGCTCTTCCGGCATTGAATCCACTGTGGTCGACGTGCGAAGCGATCCTGCACAGATTCTTCGCCCCGGTCCGTTGTCGCTCTCCGTATTGCAAGGCGTGTGGTCCAACATTGAGCCGGGCGCAACGGCGGCCGAGCAAGGGCACGCGCGCCCGTCGCCGGGAATGGATGCACGCCACTACGCCCCAAGGGCATCCCTTGTCGTGGTCGATTCTGCTCTCGCTGCGATCGAGCTCGCGAAGCACTATCTCATGCGCGACAACGAACGCGTGGCGCTGTTGCTCTACGGGCACCATGCCGACGCAATGGCGCACGCTGTCCGTACAATGCCTGAGCGCGCTGAAGATTACGCTCGCCTGTTGTACGCAACATTGCATGAACTTGACGATGCGAAGATGGATCTCGTTATCGTTCAAGCAGTCCCACATACGGACGAGTGGGAAGGCGTTCGTGACAGATTGCACCGCGCCTCCGCCCCCATCAGTTCACTCGATTGATTCGGGCTCGCCTGGTTCGGGCTTTCCTGATTCGAATAGAAACTGGGGGCGTCTGCATGCGACATCGAAGGCGCAATATTCACACTCGTTGGAGTCTGGCGTGGGATGCCATACACCACCGCGCAATTGAACGAGGCGCTCGGCCATGCGAGCGATTCCTGGATCGTCTCGAGAGATCATCTTCGATTCAGAAACCTTGTTTGCGCGAACAGGAACGTACGAAACCTCCACGGTCTGAGCGGAACCCGCGTCGTAGACTCCGCGCGCAAACACGTTGAGTTGGAACGCGCGTTCACCCAACACCTTCATTTTCGCTTTGGCCACAGACTCCGATGATTTGTAATCCACGATGCGCACTTTTCTTCCACCTTCGGCGATATCCACGCGATCGGCCCTTCCCTGAATCGCAACGCATTGCCCGTTGTGTTCAATTCGGATAGCTGGCAGCCACGCACCAAGGGCGTCATCAAATAGCGCTTCCGCGGCCCGGAACGTCCATGTGGGATCCGCAGCGTATTGGCGCGCGACGTGAAGTGCTTCGCGTGCAATTTGCTCAAGATCTGCACGACGGATCGGCGAACGTTCCCGACCGAGACCGATGGCCTTTTCGATCGCACGTTCGATCGTCGCCCACCGATTCTCTCCCACACCCCCGTCCGCGAGAGCGATGCAAGCTGCTTCGAGGGCCGCGTGCCGTAACGTTCCGCGTTCACGCGCATCAGGCTCCTGGCTCGATGGTTCGATTTCAGTGACTCGTAGGACCAACGTCGCAAATCCGCGGAATGCGCACACAGACGCAGCATCGAGGGTCGATGCGCGAACGGCCATCCCATCACCGGTACGGTGTCGAACGAACGCTGCCACGTCGGGATTCAGCAACACGGGATCGGGCGTTCCTTGATCAAAGAACCGTTGAGCGCGTTCTCTCACACGAGCGATGCGATGTTCTGCTAATGGCGTCGGCAATGAAACCTCGCGGCGACGGCCCGGCTGCAGAGGTGCGCCTATGCCAAGGGCTGCGCGAACCGGAGTGGCCACATCCCCGAGCTCTTCGTCGGCATTTCCCGATACGATAAATGTAACCGCGTCTGCTGAGCTGATGAGCGTTGCGAATCTAAGCGACATGCTCGCGCGTGCGCATGCGTCGGTCACGGGTGAAAGCGTACGCGCAAGGTCATTGCCAAACGCGCGAGCGAGCGGGGATTCAATCTTCACACAAGCGTCGTGCATTCTGGAAACCACAACGTGCCCGAATCGACCCTGAGCGAACGAATGAAGAGGTGCAACGCGTACGCCGATTCCGCGCATAGCATCGACGTCGCGCTCGAGAAGTGATGCAACTTCATGGGCAAATACCCGCCTAGAAACGGCCTCGGTCGGATCGAGGAGCGCCCAACATTCGAGCTCCGAAAGTGCGCGATCGAACTGGACAAGGGCACGTTGTTCAACCGAAATGGCTCTCTCGACACACCATTGGGCAAGCGGGGCCACTGTTTTTTCGCCGTGAGGCGGAAGAGCCACCGCGCCTACAACGCCCAGTCGACCCAGAAACTCTCTTAGAAGAATCACGTGAGATGCCCGCGTTCGGGTGCCCTCAAGAGCAATCCACGAACGCACGATGTCGAACGCAGCCTCGCGACTGGCAGGGGATGTGAAGCGTAGGCGCGCTTCGGCGAATACGAAGTTTACGCTTTCGATAATAGAAGCCGCCGTCACCCACCGCATGTTTGAGAACGCGCGTCCAATTCTTACACACTCGCTACGTGAAACATCACGTGGCGCAATCCACGCGCTTGAAAAGAGTCGTGCCAAGAAATCGCGAACGCTGCCCCGGTGGTCCGCGCCGTGGTCTGGACCTCGGACCACGTAACAAACGAGATCCAACAGTTCGCTTGTTGCTCTTTCTCCGCGCATTGAGGACAGGACGTTGCGATCAGCAAGCGACCGTTCGACAGCACGTACGATGTGCGGTCGCGCGTCGCAAAGTGCAACAGCCACGCGATCGAGCGATTCCCCGCGAGAAAGCGCAAGGGCAACGGCGCCTGCAACTTGATCGGCTTCCGCAACAAGCGTGGGACATCGAATCACGCGAGCTGCGACATCGGCGGGCCAACGCCCACGCACAATCATCGAGGCCTTCGGATCAAGCGCGACGGATCGCGCCGGGCTATCCATCGCACGCGCCAATACGTCGACCCACGTCTCAATCGCCGAATCATCACGCGCCGGATCGAGGTGTCCTTCGGGGAGAAACGTGCTCACATCGGCCACTCCGCCAAGGCGAACGAGACGCTCGTTGAGCACACGCCACCACAAGAGATCTGCGTCCGTCCATCGCACGTACGGTGACGCGATCACCTCTTTCGCACCCACAGACTTGATCACTTCGTCGTCGGTCGCCTCACGAAGGCGCGACGCGATGGTCATTGGAACGCCGGCCGGAGACAGTACCCCGTGCTCTTGCTCTAAGAGGACGACGCGAGAAAGGAGATGGACAACGCTTTCGACCCGCGAGGAGCGCTTTGCGGCTTCCGTCCAGGTGGGTCCTGGAACGGAATAAGCACGCAATGTCTGCATCCAGTTGACAAGGGTGCCAGCCGCACGCTCGAAGAGTTCATCGTCGTGAGCAACTCGCGAAAAAAAAGGACGGCCACGTTCTTCTCGGGCCACGCGGAGCGCAAGCAAGCGCGCATGTTCGTCGGACAAGATCCGCCGGCTCTCCAAGTGCCTCGCAAGCCGCGCACGAAAATCGGCAAACAAAAGCGCAAGCTCTCCTCGTTTGAGCACCTCGATGTACTCGGTGTCGTCGGCAACGATATGCAATCGGTTCACGGATTTGCCTTATGACTTCGGGTGCAATGGAATACGCATCACTTCCGAAAGTTCGTCGGGCGCGTAGAGATATGCGTATGCGGCTTGCGAAGCGACGACTCGCTTAATATAGCCACGTGTTTCGTCGTACGGAATGAGCTCCACGAAGACATCGAGGTCCAAACCCTCGCGCTCGCGAAGCCACTTGTGCACGGCCCCTGCGCCCGCGTTGTATGCAGGGATGGCTAAGACGGGTTGCGACGAAAATGATCGTCGCAACTGCGCTAGGAGCTTCGACCCAAGCTCGATCGAGATAGTCGGTTCGCAAAGGGCACGTTGGCTTGGCAGAATGGTCGTACCTTTTGCGACGTATTTCGCTGTGGGTACAATGAGCTGCATCAGCCCGAACGCCGAAGCGGAGCTCTTTGCATCCGGTGAAAATCCGGACTCCTCGCGCATCACGGCCCACACAAGCGATAATGGAACGCGATATTTCTTTGCGTGCTCCCGAACGAGCGCCTCATAGGTAACCGGAAATGCCTGCTCCCAAACGAAACGCCAATCATCGACAGGCGCATGCGCCAAAAATTCCGCCGTTGCGCTTCGCGCAAAAAGATAGCCCCACGAAGGGCGTCCGATGCGATTCCACATCGCACCAGGGAGCCAGGTGGCGAGAGGTTCTTTGGTCGCAAAATCGCGCCACTCCAAGCGAGCTGCTTCCAGTTCTCCGGACAAGGCGAGTTCGAAACCGCGACGAAATGCAGGACGTTCCAGGTAGTGCGTTACGCGGATCACCTCCCCGCCTCGACGATCGGTCGAGCGAAAACCGAGCGCTTGCTCGGCTTCGGCCACGTCGATCTCGGCAAGCCGAGCGTGGGCGAGCGACATGTAGAACGAAAGTGGTGCATGCGCGATGGCGCGTGAATACCATTCGCGCGCATCGCTCGAACGCTGCTGCGCCTGCGCAACGCGGCCAGAAAAATAGTGTGCGCGTGCAGCCGTTGCCCAATGCCGGTCCGTCGTTGTCAACTGCACAAGACGCTCAAACCGCGGCTTTGCACGCTCATAGTCGCCTTGACGAAATGCGTAGAGCGCGGAGCGAAAGAGTGCATCTTGAGCGCGCGCATCATCCGACGAGATTTCGATGAGCGGATCCAAGAGGGGCATCGCTGCCGTCTCGTCGCCGCTTCGCACAAGCAACAAGCCGCGCTCGTAGTCTGCTTCAAGGCGAAACTTCGAATCGAGGTTCGCAAGCTCCTCGTACAGGCGAATAGCAACGTCACGATCACCTAATGTCGCATGCAGATGAGCCGCCATTTTCCATGCGCGTGCGGCCTCCGTTGTTGGCTTGCACTGTGACAACGCAGCGTCGAGCCACTTCATGCGCGTTTTGCGCCTCAATTTCCAAGCGGTCTCGGCGCGCACCATCATCACTCGGCATCGCAAGTCAGCTGCCTTTTTGGGAATATGACGGAGAAAATCGGTCGCCTTCTCCAATGCCGAACTCGCGTGACCGGTTTCCGCAAGCGCTTCGACTTGCCGTGTTCGCTCGGCCCACGATGGGTCGGAGGCGAGTGAGACTCTTCCTTTTGTCAGCGCGGTGCTTGCTTCTGTTCGCAACGCAAGCGCACTGCTCAATTGATTAGACCAAGGGGCCTTCGTCCACACGTCCGTCGAAAGTCGAAACGCCTCGCGCGCACCGTCCATGTCGCCCAAGAGCTCACCTCGCGCGAGCAGGAGTCGAGCGCGCACCTCGGTCTCCGTTCGAGGGAACGTCGAACGAAACGTCTCAAGCGTGCGCACTACGCCTTCGCGATCGCGAAGCGCGAGATATGCCTCCGCAACGACGAACATCGCGCCAAAGTCCGCAACGGGTGGATCCAGGGCCTTCGATCCCCAACGCACGGCCTCATCAAAGTGGCCTTCTTTGAGCGACCGTTCGGCAAGACTCCATGCGCCGTAGGAAGCAAGCGCGCATGGCTCCTTCGACTGGCTCGACTCGACCAAACGAAGAGCCCATGTGCGCGCCACATCGGATTGACCCGACGTACGTGCCGCTTGCAATACGCGGTACTGAAGCGCACATCGATGATCAGCTGAAATGGTACCTGTCGCGATCCATTTTTCTGCGGCTTCAGCAATCGCAGCTAAATCCCCCGTCTTTTGCGCTAACAACCACGCGTTCGCCCCCGGCAGGCTGTCGAGAGGTTGAATGACTGGCAGGTCAAACTCAACGGGGCTCGAACGAAACGATGTGACTCCCGACTCCGCGCCCGCGTCTTCCGTCACAGACTTGCCCATGTGGGTTTCGGATGAAGGGCGCGGCCCAGGACAACCCAAAACGAGCAACGCAGGCAGCGAGTACCACGTCTTGCTCAACGGGCACGCCATGCTTCTAGAACTGCTTCGTCCTCGGCCGCCTCTTGTTCTCGTACCCAACGCGTCATCGTTCGCGTCACATGCATATCGACGACGCGCACATCCACTTCCGCCCTAAGAACGTGCCTCCGAACGTCTTCGTGTACCCGTTCCGCTTCCTGTCGGACAGCAACAAGCCCCGCGGCTTCAGACGACGCGGACATCACGCGTTCGCGCTGCAGGACGGAAAACGCCTCGCTTCGCATAAGATCGTTCGCGGTGACCTCTCCTCGGTCGAGCCGATCACGCACAGTCCGCTCGTGAATTTCGAGTTCGATTTTCGCGTCCTCATTGCGATTGCGTGCCGCTTGCTCGCGTTCGCGTATTTCCCGAACGTCGCGCTCCCTCAGGGCGAGGTTCCGCGCAGCCTCCGACAAGCGTTCCTCGCGAACGCGCTTGGTCATCACCACGGCACGAGGGAGCATTCGCATGGAACATGGACAGCTTAGCCTGTATGGACAAAATCGCTTAAGGGCATTGAACTGGGCGCTTTGATGGTGCATCGAGGCGCCTGTGCGCTGCGTCAAAGATGCTGGCATCAACCTGAAGCGTGGGTCCGCGACGCTTGAGGGCTTCAACGACCGCTTCGCGTTGAAGCGGACGGTCCGTTTGAAGCGCTTCGGCCGCCGGGTGCTTACCGAATACACCACCCTCGTCTTGGGCCATAAAGTCGGACATCACGACCGTTAGCTCTGTGTCATCCTCAATGGCACCGCCCGACGAACGCTCAAGGGTTACCCACAGTTTTTTCCCTCGGCACTCAGCCTTTGCCATCACTCCCGAAATAGAAACGATTCCATGCGATCCGAGAAGCGAGCGCCGCACCATCGCGGCGACGGCGCGCGCCTTGAGCTTGAGCGTGACAAGCTGATTGTCGAAGGGAAGCACTTCGTACACGTGGCCATACGTCAAAGGACCTTTGGGCAGATTCGCGCGCAGACCTCCACCGTTCATCACGGCAACATCCGCCCCTTTCGTGCTCGCTCGAATCATATCGACAACGAGATTTCCAAGCGGCGACTCGGCAGCGTACGCGCGAGCGATGGTCGTAAGCGCAGTTATCCCGAGTGGCTCGTCACGCTTTTGCGATGCCCGCGATATCGCGCGATCCACGATCTCTTTGACCCCTGCATTTTCGACCACC
This sequence comes from Myxococcales bacterium, assembly GCA_023248785.1. Taxonomy (GTDB): domain Bacteria; phylum Myxococcota_A; class Polyangia; order Polyangiales; family Polyangiaceae; genus JAHFDX01. The sequence continues at coordinate 2,224 of JAHFDX010000017.1, read as the reverse complement.
GGTGCACCTTCATACTCCCCTGGACTACACGAACCGTCGTGGTCTTCTTTTTGATTTTGGCAAATGGAGCGTGGTGGGAAAATAGTTTGCGCCGTCACGCGACGAGCATCAACGTTCACGATGAGATCGACACGTCCAAAAGCGCGACCGCCCGACCACGACTCAATCACGGCGGTGCCATTCAATCGATGCGCAATGGCGTGATGGGTGTGCCCGCCCACAATCACGTCAACGAGGCCCTGAGGCAGCGCATTGGCGAGTTTGCTCACCTCGCTGGTTGAGTCGCATGTGCCCAGATCAGCCGCGTCATCGAACTTCTTACAGGTTCCTCCGGCGTGCATCACGGCCACGACTACGTCCGCGCCCTCTTTGCGAAGCAAAGACGCCTGCTCACCAATGGTCTCGATGAGCGGCTTCATCTCGAGGCCCGCAAAATTCGGGGCTGCTGTAGTGCGTGGCGTTTCATCCGTCGTGCCCCCCACCACACCAATGCGCACGCCCGCGATCTTGAAGAGCATACGTGGCCGCACGTTCGGCCAGGCCAAATTTGAACCGTTTTCAGTTACATTTGAGTTCAGAAACGGAAACTTCGCCTGCGACGCCCGCGCCTTGAGCGCGCCCTGCGGATCGGCCGACGGATCCTTTGTGATCGCGGTGCCGACGGGACCGTAGTCAAACTCGTGATTGCCAATGGCCGCCGCGGTATACCCGATAGCGTTGTATGCATCGACGATCGGTGCACCCTCATCCATGTTGGATTCAAGCGTTCCTTGGAACATGTCGCCGCCATCGAGAAGGAGGACAGCACCCTGTTCGGCGGCGCGTGCGCGCCTTAGGTTCGCAACATACCCGGCGAACGCAGGCAAATTGCGCATTCGACCGTGGAGATCATTGGTACCTATAATTGTTACCTTTACGGAATGAAACTCGCGCGAAGACGGCACGTGATTATGAACGTGCGCTCCCGGTCCGCATGCGGTCAAAAGCAACGCGCCGAGAAGAGCAGCCCTTTGGTTCATGACCCTCTCAGATTTCACTCGAGTGCCACTCCTGTAGCGCCTGCACGCGCGTCGACTCTCCGCGAGTCGCCTCAAGCGAACCGCACGCAGCGAGGGCCGCGGCAATCGTCGTAAAGTACGGAATGTTGGCAAGTAATGTCTGCCGACGGATGGCGTAGCTGTCGCGGACTTCTTTGGCTCCAATCGTCGTATTGACCACCATGCTCATGGCACCCGCGCGAATGGCGTCGACAACGTGAGGCGTGCCTTCCAAGACTTTGTTGATCACCTCGACCGGCACCCTGGCACGCGCGATCGCAGCGGCTGTTCCACGCGTTGCGACGATGTCGTATCCGATCGCACGAAGCCGACGCGCAATGACAATCGCGAGGGGCTTATCTTCATCGCGCACGCTAATGAACGCGCGCGGACGGCCATCTTTGACATCAAGCCGCCGCATGTCGATACCACTCGCCAACATCGACTTCGCAAACGCGCGTTCGAACGTATCGGCAATACCCATGACCTCACCGGTCGAACGCATTTCGGGCCCAAGAATCGTGTCGACACCGGGAAACTTGGAGAAGGGGAAAACGCTTTCCTTCACTGAAACATGTGTGGGAACTGGAAGGTCGTGAACGTTGAGTTCATCGAGCGTCTTTCCCGCCATCACCTTGGCGGCAATCTTCGCGAGCGGCCTTCCCGTCGCTTTCGAAACGAAGGGCACCGTACGGCTCGCACGCGGATTGACTTCAAGAACGTAAATGTCATTTCCCTTCACGGCGAACTGCACATTCATCAAACCAACCACGCCAAGCTCGAGAGCGAGCATGCGTGTTTGCTCTTCGATCGACAGAACCACTTCAATGGGCAACGAATACGGGGGGAGCACACTCGATGAATCGCCTGAGTGCACGCCCGCCTCTTCAATGTGCTGCATCACGCCGCCGATCACCGCACGCTTACCATCGGCCACGCAATCGACATCGACCTCAACAGCATCCTTCAAAAATTCGTCGACTAAAATGGTCTGCGTGCCTGCATCCCGCGCCGCTTCAACGGCTTGATGCGCGTACGTCTCGAGCTCCGTTTGCGAGTACGTGATGATCATGGCTCGGCCGCCGAGGACGTAGCTCGGTCGAACCAAAACGGGATAGCCGATTGTCTCGGCGATCGTGACGGCTTCTTCGACGGTCCGCGCGATGGCACTTCGCGGGCGCTTGAGC
>JAHFDX010000016.1 GCA_023248785.1 Myxococcales bacterium | reverse complement strand
GTTTGGAATCGACAGCGATCTGGAACACGTGGAGGAGTTTCGGTCGGTTGTCTATGAAAACAAGGGGTTTGGCCTCGTACAGAAGATCATGGATGTGAAGCGTACGAACACGTTCATTTTCAAGTGACGCGGGATCGACGATGCCGGCTCAACGCTGTGTCTACTGCACTTGTCCTGACCTCTCCTTTGCTCTGCTCACCTTCGCGCGCATCGCGTTTGCGTCGAGCCCATCGATGTACTTCGGGATCATTCCCCACACCGTGTGAAAATCGAAACGGTAGAGTTCGCTCTTCGCGTCTTCGCTCTTCCACCCTTGAACCACGATTCGGTACGATGCCACCGCGAAGCCTGTGCGATCGGCGCCGTGTTGGCAGTGCACGAACACGGGTAGGTTCTCCTTGTTCTGCAGGACCTTGAGAAACTCTGCAACAACCTCGTCGTTCGGTTCCCACGCCAATGTTGGGATTTCAATGTAACGAAGGCCGGAACCCTTCAGCATTCTCGTATCGGAGTGCAACGACCGAAGATTGACGACTGTGCGAATGCCCAATTCCTTTAGCTCGAGGAAGCCGTCGCGTGTGGGTTGAGCGCCGCGGTAGAGATCGTCGCTCACCTTCGCGAAGTTTGCGACACCCGGAATTTTGGTTGGAGTAAGCGCCGTGGTGGGGGTCGCAGAGGCGGCGGGCGTCTTAGGGAGCACAATGGGCGTGCTTGGTTCGACGGGAACGAGCGTGCTGGACGCGGGGGCGGCAGGTGCAATTGGCTCGACGGGCGCTGGGGTCTTCGTGCCGCAAGTGCATGCTGTGAGCACAAGGGAGATGGCGAGGAATTTTTCAAGTGCGTGGATCACCCGACAAGCGTAACAGAGACCCGCTTGTGCTTCCCGATGGGTGTTACCCCATTGCCATGATCCCATGGAGCGTTACGTCGAGAAGCTGCTGTACAACAGTCGCTCTGTGCACTGGATCGCTTAACGTGAATCCTGTCACGCGTGCGCGATGCGCATCGGCTTGAAGCAAGCCCGAGAGCGACAGGTAGATGATGGATGCCACGGTGAGGGGATTCACTCCGTTGCGAATGATTTTCTGTTTTTGGGCGAGCTCGAAGAACCGCGTGAAGCGGGGAGTGAATTCGTAGAGTGTTCGTTCAACATGGTCTCCCCATTGATCCGATGCGCCAAGATCGCGTAGCAGAATGGCAACGATCTCACGGTGTTCGAGATGCACGTCGAGGAGCTCCGCGACGAGCATTTCAAGCCGAATTCGCATCTCCTCGGGCGACTTTGGCGCGACGAGAAATTTGTCGATCACTCGAAGACGCACTTCGGCAAATCCCTGAAGACACGCGCGGTAAAGCTCCAACTTGCCACCGAAGTGATGGTTGATCATCGCGGTACTCACCCCGGCCCTCAAGGCGATCTCGGCGACCGATACGCCATGGAGGCCGTGCATTGCAAAAAGCGCGCGTGCGGCGTTGAGCAGCTGGGAACGCGTGCGTTCCGGAGCTCGGGTGCGAGGTGGGGGCCGCTTAAGACGAATGGGTTTTCGCTTGTTGGTCACGCGCTCGTCTTCGCTTTCGCTACGACAGACGGGCGCGCGCGGATGAAGAGCACAGTCTCGAAGCCCTCGAGCAAGAGGCCCCCAATACCCATGATGTATCCGTTAATGGCGAGCCAACGCGGTACCTCATGGGCCGGCGCAATCTCGGTTGGAAGCGTTGACCAGGGGTAGGCGAGCACGATGAAACCGGACGTTGCGGCTGCAGCTGCTCCGGCACCCATGATGTGCGTCAGGTATTCGAGCGGAGGAAGACCGCCCAGACTCTTGCGACTCTTTGGCTCCAAAATGACGTCAGCGATGTCATTAAGAAAATCGATGACGAACACTGCGCTTACGATCCAAAACCAAACGCCGTGGGGCTCGCCGTATGCAAGAAGGATTGCGCCGCATCCAATGAGCAGTCCACGTAATAGATGGGTCACCGTTTCCGGTCGCGATTCCGGCCGCGCATAAAGGCGGAATTTCCAGAGGTGGTAGTAGATGACATCAAACGCTCCCAACGGGGCCGCAACGGTGAGGATGAGTAGAGCTACGGTGTTGGCGTTCATTGAATCACCGGTCGCTCGAGGGGTGAATGAGGGGTTGCTGCATCACCAATATCGTGACGCCGTTGTTTTGCATGTCAAATGATAATTTGATAGAATCAAACGAATGTATGATGTCGGGTAGATGAAAAATCTAACGCCTATGCTGGCCATGCGGGCGCGGTACCATGGATCCATGCAGATTCGTAACCTTTCATGGCTAATTTTGCTCGCAGCGTGCGAGCCCGAGCGTGAGCCGGTGGGAACGACCTCGTCGGCGTTGGCAGGTACATGGGCCAGCGTCGGTACGCTGACAGTGCCGCGCGGACTCTTTAGTACCGAGCTCCGCAGCATCGCGGTGACCGACGGGCGCGTGCTCGTAGCTGGCGGTGCCAACATGGCTTCGCAAAGTAGAGTGGACGTGCTCGACGGCACAACGGGGGCACCCTCGATGGGCACTTCGCTGGCCGGTGCACGCGAGATGTACGCGACCATTGCGTTGTCTGACGGCAGCGCCCTCGCGGCGGGTGGACAGAACCGCATGGGCATGATGGCCACAGTTTTGCGAGCTGCCGAGCGATGGAACGCGAGCTCGGGCGCGTGGAGTGCGGTCGGCGATCTCGTTACGGCTCGTGCTTTTTCTTCGGCGACCCGCCTTGTTGATGGGCGTGTTCTCGTCGTGGGTGGCTCGGGTACGTTCTTAGGTCCGGGGCTCACGAGCGCCGAACTCTTTAATCCAACGACCAATACGTTTGCCCAGACGACGGGCTCAACCACGTTCGGTCGCTTTGGTCATGTCGCCGCGCTCCTGCCGAATGGAAAAGTGATCATCATTGGTGGCAATACGGGGCAGGGAGCCATTCCGCCGTTCTTAACCGAAATCTTTGACCCCACGACGCAGTTGTTTTCGGCCGGCCCGAACATGGTTATCCCCCGCATCGCCCATGCGGGTGCGCGGTTGCTCGACGGTCGAATTCTCTACTGCGGCGGGTGCCTGACTGCCGACTGTTCGGCAGCATCGCATGCGACGTGCGAAATCTACGATCCCGCCTCGGGTGTAATCTCGTCGACGGGAAGTCTCAGTACGGGCGCTGGCGCATTATCGCTCGTCACTCTCGCCACCGGCGAAGTTCTTGCCACTGGTGGCATCACGAGCGCAACCGCCCAGAGTCGCGCGGAACTTTATGACCCGACGCTCGGAACGTGGAGTACTGCGGGTACGATGGGTCAAGCTCGTTACGATGGGGGCATCGCCCTTCTACGCGACGGACGTGCGGTTGTTTCAGGTGGACGTCAGGGTACGACGTCGATGTCGACGTACGTTTCAGGCGTAGAGGTATACACGCCGGCGACTTTGCCAGTGACCTGTCAGGTGTGTCAGATCGATGGTTCGTGCGTCACGCTACGCGACGGAACCGTGTGCACGAGCGGCGCGTGTCAAAGTGGTGTATGTGCCAAGGTGCCCGATGCGTCCCCCCAAGATGTTGCGGATGCAGACGCCGCAGACGCAGATGCCGCGGATGCACCCACGCAAGACGCGTCCGATGCCACCGCGGATTCAGATGGCGACTCAAATGGAAGTGATGTGGCAGACACGTCGCCAACGGATGCCAATCCGTCGGACGGAACACCGCACGACGTGGGTCCTCGGGATGGAAAGCCACCACGAGATGTGAATCCTATCGACGCCGTCGCGACTCCCGATGTGGGAGTCACATCGGACGCAGCGCAAGGCGCCAACGACGCGGTGGCGTCGGCCGACAGTGGACAACCGTCACCATCTCCGAACAGCGGTTGCGGGTGTCGAACGACCTCCGTCGATTCCGACGCATCGCCAATATTTTTGGCGCTTGCGCTGCTCTTGCGACGGCGCCGTCTCGTTGCCTGAAGTGAACTCGTGGGCTAGGGTAGTGAGTCCGAGAATCGGACTCATTACCCGTCACAAATAAGAGCCACCATGCTCCGAGAAGACGCGATCGCACCGACGTTTCGCCTCGGCATTGCATCCAGCGCCGACGTTCCTGAGATTGTGCGCCTCATCACCGAAGTGCTTGTCGAATTCGACCTACAGTTCGGAAACGAAACCGATCTCGAACTCCTCAGGCTCCCGCATTCGTACACTTCGCAGAGCGGCGTGTTTTGGATCGCGCGAGACTGTACCGATGCGCTTCTTGGCACCTGCGGCGTGGTTCCCTTGAAGGCGGACACGTATGAGGTGCGAAAGATGTACCTGGGAGCGAAGGCGCGAGGGCGTGGCTTTGGCCGTGCGATTCTCGGCGAAGCCGTGCGATGGGTGAAGGAGCGGGGCGGCAAGCACCTCGTGTTGGACACGACGGAGCAAATGACAGCGGCGATTCATTTCTACGAAGCCAATGGCTTCGTTCGCGACGACGCACAAATCCGAGGTAAACGGTGCAGTCGAGGTTACCGGCGTGACCTGTGAGCCACGCCTCGACCGTAATTGAACTGCGCAACCGATCCATGAACCGATTGCAGACCATGCGTCCACCCTCTCCTGTGTGCGAACCCTCGCGTGCGATCGACGTTGGAATGCGATAAGGTAAAACAGACAGGGAGGGCACCTCGAGGCAACCCATGTGCGGATGCGGTTATCGCGATGATGCATTTTCCGAAGCGAGCGATCCTGATTGTGGTCGCGGCGTGCTCCTCCGAATCAGGTTCGAACAACGGCACAGTGCCGCTTGTTTGTGCTTCAAATACGTACGATCTGAATGGTCGGTCCACCGACGGTTGTGAGTACGTGTGCACGCGTACCAGCGATGTCGATCCCATCGACGACGAGTTCAAAGACGACAATTGCGACGGAACCGACGGCGTTGCCGACCAGTGCGTGTTCGTTTCGGAACAGGGCGTGGACGTACCGCTGGGCGGCTCACGCACAGCCCCTGTTCGAACGATTGGGTACGCCATTCAGATCGCGAGTGAGCAAAGCAAGAGTGTTTGCGTTGGCGGGGGCACATTCTCCGAGACCATTTTTGTGCCCCAGCAGGCGGTGCCCATCTACGGCGGGTTCGACGCGAGCGATGCGCTTATGCCGTTTCGACGCGGACGTGAAGCGATCACGCGTGTAGAAGCAACGAGCATAGGGATTGTCGCGAGCAATGCGAACGAAGTTCGTGTTGAGTCGATCGAGTTTCGGGTTCATGCCGCCAATGCTGGAGGCAATGCTCATGGAGTCGTTTCATCTGGAGATGGGACCGTAACGATTCACGGATGCACATTCGAAGTCGACGATGGAATCGGAGGTGCAGATGGCGCCTCCGGTAAAGAGGGAACCGCCGGAGTTGCGGGACACACGGGAGGCCCTGGAGGTGACTATCGTGCGGGCGGCGTCGCGCCGAGTAGTTCGTGCGGTCCCGCGGGCAACGGTGGCGACGGAGCACTGTATCCAGCCAAGAGTGGCGAAGACGGATCGTCGGCAGGCAGCATCTTGGCTCCAGGTGGAAGCGGTGGTGACGCGGGGACGTCGGGAAAGTCGGGGTCTGATGGCGAGGATTCGAAGGTCGTTGGATCCTCCGGCTCAATGGGCGCGGCCGAACCTGCGGCATTGCGCGCGAGCAACGCGGGAGTTTCTTCAAGTGCCGGTGGGAACGGTGGGCCCGGGGGCAGTGGTGGTGGCGGTGGTGGCGGTGGCGGGAGCGGGTACGTCGGCCTCTGCGTTGATGCGGGAGCGTCGTGCAAATACAATGGTGCAGGTGGTGGCTCGGGGGGCGCTGGTGGATGCGGCGGCGGCGGTGGCTCGGGGGGTAGTGGTGGAGGCTCTTCGATTGGGCTGGTTGCGCTTCGCGGAAAAATTGTCATGGATCAGACAACACTTCGGGTTGGAAGTGGCGGTGGCGGTGGTCGTGGTGGCGCGGGCGGCAATGGTGGCAAGGGTGCATCCGGTGCAGAGGGAGCGAGCACATACGAACCTGCGGTGACGGGCGGTGGTGGTGGCCGAGGAACTGCGGGCGGGCCGGGTGGCCCCGCTGCCGGAGGTAACGGAGGTCACTCAGTCTGTTTCGTAACAAACGTAGATACAATTTCATTGACGAACAGTTCCTGTACGCGCGGCAAAAGTGGCTCTGCGGGGCAAGGAGGTTCTGGCGTCATTGTTCGTGGTCCGGACGGAAACGCAGGGTTTGCATACGACTGGTACGATCTCACTACGCGCAAGGGACGTTGATACCGAGCGCGTAGGCGCTACGACGCAAGGTCGTGGACAAATAGATGAGAGCCCGTTGTGAAACTTGGTTCGACATGAACCCCAATGGGCTTTCTTGTACTTACGGAGAGTGCCGTGAGCCGCACGTTGTTCTCGGTAAGGTGACTCACCACGTACCACTCACCGTCAAGTGTTGTGGCAACGCCGCGCGGGCCGCGCAATTCAAGCGTCTCGATGAACGCCACATCATCCAATTTCCACACGGACACGCAATCGCCAAGCGGATGTGTCGCTAACACGATGCGTTGCTCTTCGTTAATCTCGACGGAAAGTGTCTCGCCCAACATGCGTTGGATCACTTTGTTCGGTTTTGTCACCGTGGTTGCCATGCTTCCTACGGGACGCAACGTGACGGCCCCCAACTGTTGGTTCGGTGTGGGAAGTCCGTCTCTTGGTGCGGAAACGATTGCGAGATCACCCAATGAGCTCACCGCGACGTGGCCGGTGTTGAACTTGGGTGAGCGGAGTGTAATGCGTTCAAGAAGTTTGTTTGTTTGAAGATCGACGTACGTCACGCTTGGTGCCGAACCATGAGGCGGACCACCGCCGTTGGCGATGACCATCGTTTTCCCATCGTTGATGATCTGGCAATCATGCGGTGCCGTGCCGTGGGTCGGAAGGGTGCCTAACTCGTCAAACGTCTTCGCATCGCGAACAACGAGAACTCCCTCGAACTCGCGATCGAGTCGCGACTCGGTTGCATACAAGAGCGCACCATCGCGTGAGAATGCACCGTGTCCATAAAACTGCCGGGACGAAGCCGTTGAAATGGATCGGACGACCTTGCGGCTGCGAAGATCGACCACGCAAGCTCCAGGTCCCTTCTTCTCGAACATGACGGCGCGGTGCCCATCGTTCGGATCGAACGCGATTCCGTGCGCCAGAAAGTCGAGCGGTATTCGCTCCGCAGATGGCATCCACGCATCGAGGTTCACGATGGCGAGCACGTATCGTGTTTGGCCCTCGGTGATGAAGGCCCCACCGCCGAGAACGAACCCCTTTTTGCCCATGTTTCCCTATCAGATACCGCGGTCTTCGATCGAGATCCAGCGTCACTCCAAAGGCGCGATGTCTCCTTCGGATGCGACTGCAAATCCTTTGCTACGAATGAGCTTCGACGCGTCGCTCTCGGCATCGAGGGCATCGTTTGAATGGTTTAGGTGGATGAATCGAACCTTTGCACGTTCACTTGTAGAAAGATGTCCAAGGCGACTTATGGATTCAACCATGAATGGGTGAGGCACCTCGGCCATCCGGCGGTTTGGAAGATCGCTTTCCGCAAAGAACGTGCCGTCGATCCACGCGAGGTCGTGTACCGCAATTTGACTTTCAATCGACGTAGACCACTTCTCCCACTTGTCGATGTCGGGGATGTACAAGGCGCGTTTCTTCGGACCGCGAATGGAGAACCCCACGGTCTCTGTATACTCATCGCGGTGTGGAACGACGATCGGCACCACGGTCAGTCTTTCGTTCAGCACGACGGGCAAGCCATCGGACATCGGATGGATCTCAACGTTGCGCAGCCGAACAAGAAGTTCCCATGGCGCGTTGTGTTCAAGAAAATGCTGCATGCGAGGCATGGCATAGACCGGAATGATCGATGTCCCCATCACCTCGCGACCAAAGTGGATGAGGCCGGCGTAGTGGCCAATGTGGCCGTGCGTAAGAAAGACCCCCGATACGATGGGTGTTGACCGCGGCGCATACGTGTCGAGGGTGCTGAGCTGTGAAGGAAGATCCGGTGTCGCATCAATCAACCAACGCGCCGACGACGGTGGGTCGACCAGACCAAGACTCGCCACATGGTGGCGTCGTCCGTTCACCATCCTTACGCAGCACTTGCGTGTGCAGCCGGCTTGCGGATGAGAACCGTCTTGTGCCACGCCGAGAACGACGACGAACGGGACAGCCACCGCGCGCGACGTGTTTTCAACGTGCGAAGGCGCGCAAGCCAACGCACAGGTAGCTGTTGCGTACATGCAGAGTCGAGCAGCCATGCACAGCGGTCTTGCCCGAATCCGATCGGTAAAGGCCATACGTGCGGGATCTCACGGCGCGCATAGGGGAGCAAGAGGTTGGGCAACGAGTGCACGGTAAGCGCATGTGTCGTTACGTTGAGACGAGTGACAAAATTTGTCACATTTGGAACTGGCGCGGTGACAATTATTGACCGCTTGAGGTACTGCCGCGATTGGTTCCGTGATTGAAGTTCGTGATTGAACAGCTGCAAATTGCGGGGGAATTCAGTTTGTGGGCCGTCCGGCATGACTCCTGCTATTTCACAATCCCATGAGAAGCGCCGTCCGTAGCAAGGCCCACAAAGGATTTACCCTCATCGAACTTATGATCGTTGTGGCGATCGTAGGTGTGCTGGCAGTTCTCGCCGTGGTCGGGGTCAGCAAGTACCTCGCCAGTGCGAAAACTGCTGAGGCTCGGAACTCCCTCGGCCAAATGGGAAAGGGTGCCATCGCAGCGTGGGAAAAGGAGAGTTACTCGGGTGTTCCGCTTGCGACCGGCGCAACGGCGTCGTTGGCGCATCAACTCTGCCTCTCCGCTACGGCGACCGTTCCTGCGGCCGTCGCAAGTATTCAAGGAAAGAAGTTTCAGCCGAACACGGGCGCGGGGAGCGACTACCGTAAGGATGAGGGCGCGAACCAAACGGGCTTCGTGTGCTTGAAGTTCCAGATCACGCAGCCACAGCACTATATGTACAACTATACGTCAGACTCGAATTCATCGACCGCCGGCACAGTGCTTACGGCAAGCGCGATCGGCGACCTGAATGCGAACTCAACGTACTCAACGTTCGAGTTCATCGGTGTCGTTGAGAATGGCGTCGTGAAGATGGCACCGTCGATCGCCGAGACCAACGCGGACGAGTAAGCGCGAATGACAGAAGAATGAGCTGCGGCGGATGCGCTCGAAAGCGCCCGCCGCATTTTTTTCGTTGCGGTTGACTTAGCCGTGTACGTCGAGCTTGGTTCCGATACCCGTCGCGGACACGGCGGGGCCCGGGGTTGCCTGTCTCACCGTGCTGCGCTAGGTATGCTGCCAACGCAGACGTTACCGGCTTACCTGGGACGCCCGTGGGCGCGAACAGTTCGCGCCATCCTGACCGTCGAGGATTCGACCAGGCAACAGCCAAGAAAATCTGCCAATTTAGACGCGGCGCCCTTTTGGTCGCGGGGCCGACGTGCCCAAAAAGGCCCAAAATATCCATGAAATTCAGAAACACCGAAGCGGCTCAGCGGTTTGCCGAGCGCCGGGAGCGCGAAGATCGAGCGCCAAGGCTGCGCGACGAAGCGCCCGACGTCACTCACCTCAGCCTTGAGATGAGCGAACGACGCGCGGAAGCGACAGCGCCGGAAATAGAGTACATACGCCGAATTGTTGTCCAATCGGCGCCTGCATTGTTCGAAATCCCGTGCGGCGATACGGGATGTGCCGAGGGCGGCCACGATATTACGCGCACCGTCCTGGACGAACTTCGCTCGCGACACGAATCCTTCGAGGGCGAAGACGCGTGCTACGGCAACGTCGGCCCCAACTCAACGCCTTGCGGACGCATCCTCCGCTTCAAGGGGACTGTGAGCTACCGCAAATGAATGACTCGAACACCACGCCAGTTAGCATGCTAAAAACCGTATCCGTTACGCCCGGCTCTTCGTTTGCCGTGCTCGGTCTTTCGGTTCCGTTGATTCGCGCTCTCCTTAGTGAGGGTTACGACCAGCCGACACCCGTTCAGCGCGCGTCGATTCCACACGTCCTGGACGGGCGCGATCTGTTGAGTTCGGCACAGACGGGAACGGGCAAAACAGCCGCGTTCTTGCTGCCGATGCTTCAGCGTCTCGCAGCGGGCGAACGAGGCAAACTACGTGCGCTGGTCATTGCTCCTACGCGCGAACTCGCGGCGCAGATTGCCGAGCGAGCATCGGCGTATGGTCGCAACCTGCCCGTCCGCCACACGACGGTCTATGGCGGCGTGAGTCAACGGTCTCAAGTTCAAGCGCTGAGGCAGGGTGTCGATCTGTTAATCGCTACACCAGGGCGCCTTCTCGATTTAATGAACCAAGGCGCCATTCGCCTCGATCGGATTGAAACGTTCGTCTTGGACGAAGCCGATCGCATGCTCGACATGGGGTTTGTCCCGGACGTACGCCGCATTCTCGCGGCGATGCCCAAAGTACGTCAAACGCTCCTCTTCTCGGCCACGATGCCGGGTGAAATCGATCGACTGGCGCGTGAAATTTTGAAGGATCCCATTCGGGTCGCAATGACTCCGCGCGCTGGTGTCGCAGAATCCATTTCGCATTCGGCCTACCACGTTTCGCACACGGCCAAGCGTGCGCTACTCGAGCACCTCCTTCGAGGCGATGCGGGCGATCGCGTGATTGTGTTCACGCGCACCAAGCATGGTGCCAACCGCCTCTGCCAACAACTTTCGCGCTCGGGATTCAACTCGAGCGTGATCCACGGCAACAAGTCGCAGAGTCAACGCGAACGCGCACTCGATCAGTTTCGCGCAGGCAAAGTAAACGTGTTGGTTGCCACGGACGTGGCCGCGCGGGGTATCGATGTGGACAACGTCCGTATGGTGGTCAACTTCGACATTCCCAATGTTGCCGAAAGCTACGTGCATCGCATTGGGCGTACAGGTCGCGCGGGGAATCATGGCACGGCCGTTTCGTTTTGCGATCCATCGGAGCGTCCGTTGTTAGGTGCGATTGAGCGGTTGTTGCGTGTGCGAATTTCCGTTTCGAGCGCCCCTGTGATCGAAGCTTCGGCTCCTTTGCCGGCGACGCTCGACCAAGAGCGCAGCGTGATCCCCCCCCCGAATCCGCGCGCTGTCCAAGGTAAGTGCGTCCAAAGTCAAGCCACGCAAAGTCAAAGGCCCGAGCCCGCACGTTCGCGAGCGAAGCACATTCGTGGTCGACCATTCGACGTTGGCGCTCGGCGTAACAGTTCAGCGAACACCAAGAGCGATCACAACGGATCGCGTTCGTCGTCGCCTCGGCGCTGGAATAGCCAAACGAATTAGCCCTCGTACCGCGAGCCCATGGAACGAGGGGAACTTCCGCCCCCTCGTGGGTAGGGGCACTGAACTACCCCCAATTTGCAAGGGTCTGACTCGATGTGGTGACTTTGTCATGTGCATCGATTCAATTGAATCGATGCACATGACCGCTATTTCCATGTGGTTGCGAGAAGAGTGTAAGTATCGCGCGCGTGGTGCGTTCGATAGACACTATGCACCAAGCTCTCTTGTGGGATTGCACTCGTCGACGAACCGGTCTCGCGCTGGCGTTAACGCTTACTCTTGCTCCGGCATGCGGCACCGCGAGTAGCGGTGCCATGGTGACGCAAGCTCCCAGCGCGCTATCCATGCCCGCCTCCGTAAGCATACCATCGATGCGGCGGTCCGAAGCCCCATCGGCCGATTTGCCGCGCGGTAGCAGTGTTGCGCGCTCGCCTGTTTCGTCCCCCGTTCCGATGCCGACGAACACATCGAAGGCGCCGCCCCCGGCGAGCACTCAAACAAAACCGGCCGCACGTTTGCCGATGGCCGAGACGATGGTGATTTATTCGGGTGCCTTGCAAATGCTTACGGAGGAAGATCGCGTATCGCCCACACTCGACGACGTGGTTCAAGTCGCCGAGTCGTTTGGCGGCCACATCGCGTCGCGGACAAATACGAGCGTCACGGTCAAAGTGCCGTCTACGCACTTTCGCGAAGCCATGACGAAGATGGAGCCGCTCGGGTGGGTGACCGATCGGTCCGTATCTGCATCGGATGTGACCGAGCAATTCCAAGACGCGGAGGTCCGTCTGCAAAACCTACGAGCTACGCGCCAACGCTTGCAGGAGTTTCTCAATCGCGCCGGAAACATTGCTGACACGCTGACCGTTGAACGGGAGCTCGAGCGTGTGGCGCAGGAGATCGACGTTCTTCAGGGCAAGCTGCACTACCTGAAAGATCGAACGTCGTGGTCGCAAGTGACAGTTACTGCCCACCCGAAGCCAGTGGTTGCCATTGTCAAAGAGCCACCGCCACCGCCGCCGCCACCACCATTGCCTCCAGCACCACGACGGCTTCTCGACATTCCCGTTGGTTGGTTTGGTGAGCTTGGTTTGCCAACCCTCTTGGATTTGAAGTGAGAACAACCATGAAACTCTCTCCTGTGTTCGCGACTGCTTTCGCATGCCTATGCATCGCCAGTGGATGTACGCCGGCGCCGCATCTTTTCGCCCCTTCAGAGTTCGCCGAGCTGCATGACCAAAGGTCATACGACTACCGCGCCACGAGTGCGCAAGGGATTGTTCTTGCCGTGCGTACGGAGCCGAACAAGCCGCGCGCCAACGTTGACTTCTGGGTCGACGCGATTGACGTGAGGCTTCGTCGACAGGGGTACGTGGCCGAGAAGAGTCTTTCTGTACAGAGCGATTCGGGTGCAATCGGAAAACAAATTCGCTACACGCGCGTTGAGCCCGATCGGCGAACCTACTGCTATTGGGTCACTCTGTTCGCATCGAACGACAAGCTGTACATCGTAGAGGCGGGCGGCGATCAAGAAGCGTTCAAGCCAGCCGAAGGCACAGTCGAGAAGGCCGTGCTCTCATTGCGGAATTAGACCACGCTCACGAGGATACAACGCGAACTTCCGTGCCAGCGATGTAACGTCGTCGCGCCCATTCGTTCATCGTGATACCGGCCGCGACGGCGACGGGGAGCGAATTGTTGACGCCGTACATCGGAATTCCGAGCACGTGATTGGCGCGGTCGATCACTTCGGGAGGCAGCCCCCTACGCTCGCTTCCAAAGAGAAAAACGACACCCTTCGGAAACGTTTTTACATGATGAATGTTCTCGCGCGCGTGCTCCTTCTCGAGCGCCCAGACCGGCCTACCCTTCACGTGTTCAAAGAACGCATGATCGCCTCCAACGCGTACGACCGTCTCGTACTTCTCCATCCCCATGCTGGCTTTTTCGTAATAGGTATCACTACCAATTACGATAATCTCTCGTGCCAAGAAGCTGTGTGCCACCCGAACGATGGCTCCTACGGCAAACGCATTTTGGCAGCTGTACACTGCAACGGCAAAATCGTTGCGAAATGGATGAAGAGCTTCGCGTACTTCGTCGGGAGTTGCATCGAGGGGAGGGAAGAGCGCCACGAACGAACGTGGTAGCGCTCAATGCGAGACGCGTCTAGCCGTAGAAACGCGCCCAATCTCATCGTTCGAACGACCAATTTGGAGTGCGAGCCAGAACGGTCTTGACCAATTTGGACCACAGGTCAATATGGTCATATGAGGTATATCGGGCCATACGTTATCGACGACCTCTCAAAGAAGATGGTTTTCGTCGGCGGGCCACGCCAATGTGGCAAGACGACCTTCGCCCAGGCCGTCCTTAGGTTGCATGGAGGGCGGTACCTTAACTGGGATGCCGACGAAGACCGCCACGTCATTCGCAGCAAGTTGTGGAGCGACCACGATCGTCTGGTCGTGCTCGACGAGCTGCACAAACTGCCCCGATGGAAGACGTGGATCAAAGGAGTGTTCGATACACAGCGCGCGCTTCACGAGTTTCTCGTGACGGGCAGCGCACGGCTCGACGTTTATCGACGTGGAGGGGATTCTCTCCTCGGTCGCTACCATTATTGGAGATTGCATCCCTTCACCCTCACCGAGATTCCGCGTGGCGTTTCTCGCCAAGATGCATTGTCTCGCCTAATGAGCGTTGGTGGATTTCCCGAGCCCTTTCTCGACAACGATGAGCGAGAAGCTCGTCGCTGGCGCCGCGAGCGTGTCGAACGCGTTTTGCGCGATGATGTTCGCGATCTGGAAGGAGTGCGCAACATCGCGCTTCTCGATCTCTTGGTTGAAGCGTTACGCGTTCGAGTCGGTTCGCCCATCGTTTTAGATCGCATTGCCCAAGATCTTCAGGTTGCGCACAAAACACTAAAGCACTGGCTCGAAGTGCTTGAGCGCATGTACCTCATTTTCATCGTACGGCCCTACGCAACCAACCTGGCTCGCGCGCTGCAAAAGCCGTTCAAAGCCTACTTCTTTGACAACGCAGATGTGAGTGGTGATGAGGGCGCACGCTTCGAAAACCTTGTTGCGACACACTTGCTGAAACGCATCCACTTTCTCGAGGACTATTCGGGTGAACGAATCGAGTTGCGCTACGTGCGGGATAAAGAGAAGCGAGAGGTTGACTTCGTCGTGCTCCTCAATGGCAAGCCCGTTGAACTCTACGAGGCCAAGACATCTGATTCGGCTCCGAGCGCTTCACTTGTCTATTTTGCCGAGCGCCTTCGCCCACGAACCGCAACGCAGGTGCTGTTGCATGCGCCTCTGCGAACATGGAGGAAGGGCAAACTCAACCTGACTTCAGCGTTGGCCCTTCTCACGCCTCGATGGGCGACGACGAGTGTTGGCGCGATCGAAGCGCTAACGTGAACCTTCGTCATCGAAGCGGGGGATGGCACGGCGATCGCGTTCGCTCCTCCTGGTCGGGGGTGGGGTGTCTTGTCGATTGGACCGCGACCACGACCTGGAACGTGAGAGACCGCAAGGTATCGAAGTCTACCCATCGAGTTAGACGCGCCGGCTGTGTGATACGATACGCGATGCATGGATCGTGCACCTCCAGGGCATCAGCCTCTACGGCTACGTTTTCATTGGCCTCGCGGTCGGTCTTGCTCTGTACGTCGGCATTCGTTTGCGAGCGACGGACCGAGGGGCATGGGGCGATCGCGGAGCAGCGCTTCTCCTTCTGTTTTTTGGCCTCGCCCTCGCTGGTCTTGCGATCGTATCCGCCGAACGTGAAATTCGCGCCGTCGTTGTTCGCCAGCTCGCGGCTGCGTTAATTGTGTCTGCGGCAGTCAT
The DNA here is from genome assembly GCA_023248785.1 of Myxococcales bacterium. Taxonomy (GTDB): domain Bacteria; phylum Myxococcota_A; class Polyangia; order Polyangiales; family Polyangiaceae; genus JAHFDX01. The sequence goes on along the minus strand of JAHFDX010000016.1, from coordinate 1,116 downwards.
TCGAACCTCCGCACGATAAGGAGGGACGCCGTAGCGTTTTCCCTTGGAGCGCACGGGCAACTCACGTCCACGCCGCCAACGCACTTTCGGTTCGTGAAATCGCGCTTGTACAGACTATTCTGGCTCGCGAGCGAGGTCCGCGGTGTTGAACAAACTTGTCCTTTCATTAATCGGAACACGCACGACATGGCGGCTCGGGCGCGCGTTCTACATGGCGGCTCGCGGCGACGTTGCAAACAACATGGGGACCAACGGCGAGCGTATGGTTCAGCGGTGTGTGGTCGAGGCGTGGCGGAAGCGACACGATCCCGCCGAGCGTTTGGTCGTTTTCGACGTAGGCGCGAACGTTGGCGATTGGTCAACAGCTCTGTTGGATCAGGCCGCCGAATCGAATGCGAAAAGCGCGCTTGATCTCTTCCTGTTCGAACCCATTCCAGACACGTTGCGAGTCCTGCGCGTCAAGCTTTCGGGTGAATCGGTGGCCAACGTCCGAATGGAATCGATTGCGCTTTCCGCGCTCGATGGCTCCAGCGAAATGTACAGTCCCGGCCCGAATGCTGGCACGAGCTCTCTTCATTACGATTCATCCTTCGGTGAGGTGCAAGCGATTTCCGTTCAAACGGCGTCGTTGAGTTCGTACTGCGCAAGCAATTCGATCGAGAGGATTCGCCTTCTCAAATGCGATACGGAAGGTCACGACATGGGCGTGATTCGGGGTGCGCTGCCCATGCTCCAAGGCGGCCGGATCGACGTTTTGCAATTCGAATACAACCACCGCTGGATCTTTGCCCGAAGCTACCTGAAGGACGTGTTCGACACGGTTGTAGGGTTGCCCTATGTTGTCGGAAAGATCCAGCCCGATCACGTCAAGGTTCTCGACCGATGGCATCCGGAGCTGGAGCACTTTTTTGAGGGGAACTACCTTCTCATCCACCAGCGCGCGGTGCCATGGTTTGATGCGCGCAAAGCGACGTTCGACCCTTACAATACGTTGACGACCGAGCGGTCATGAGCGCCTCGTCCACGTATTGACATCCACAATGGCGCGAGTATGTTGCGCCCCTCCCGAGGAAGCTGCTCGGGGCTCGTGCGCCTTTCGTTTGCCAGCGCTTTGCA
>JAHFDX010000453.1 GCA_023248785.1 Myxococcales bacterium | reverse complement strand
GAAGGAACCTTTCGGATGCAGGCATTGGGTCCTCGGTTTATGCTTCGCAGCATCTTGCGTTTAACGTCGTAAGCGACGCGTTGTTTTACGTCGAAACCGACGTAAAGGACATGAAGGTCGGACGACCGACGGGGCTCACCGACTGTTCGACGCCGACGTGTCCCGAAGCGCTCGAATCGCTCTATGCCAAGCGCTCAAAGGCGCACGTGAAGAACAATCTCGTTGGTTTTCGAAACCTGATGTTTGGATGCGAAGGCGACGGCAAGGGACTCGGATTTGATGATCTGCTTGTGGCCATCGGTGCTGAATCCGTTGCCACCCGTCTAAAGAGTGCGCTCGATGCATCGTTTGCAGCGCTCGATGCCATTCAAAGCGACGATTTTTCGCAGGCCCTCGGGTCCGAACTCGACAAGATGAAGGCCCTTCACGCGGCGTTGATTGGAATCACCGATCTTCTGCGCACCGAGTTCATCACCGTGCTCGATCTTGAGCTTCCGAAACGTGTTGAAGGCGACAATGACTGAAACGCTCGAACGCCCGTTCAGCACAAAGGGGCTTGCCGCGTTTCGAATGGCATTTGGCGCGCTCATGTTCGTGAGTGTGTGTCGGTTCGCTTGGTATGGATGGATCGACGAATTTTTCGTAAAGCCGCAATTTTTCTTCAAGTACTGGGGATTTTCATGGGTGGTTCCGTTCGGGCGAACGGGGATGCACGTTGCGTTCGTCGCCCTCGGAGCGCTCAGCGTACTGGTCGCGGTGGGCGCGTTTTATCGAGCTTCAATCACGCTCTTTTTCTTGCTGTTCACGTACGTGCAACTTATCGACGTCACGAACTACCTCAACCACTACTACCTCACGTCGTTGCTCGCGCTCCTCTTGTGCTTCACACCGGCGCACGCGCGATGGTCGGTGGACGCATGGCGAAATCCAAACGTACAGCGCGATACGTTGCCTGCGATCTACACGTATCTTTTGCGGTTCCAAGTTGCCGCTGTGTACTTTTACGCCGGGCTCGCGAAGTTCAACACGGATTGGCTGTTGCATGGCGAGCCTATGACGATTTGGCTCAATGCCCGCACGCACCTGCCCGTCTTGGGCCCCCTGTTTCGTTTGCAGTGGATGCCCGTGTTCATGAGCTGGGCGGGGTTTCTCTTCGACACCGGTATCCCGTTTTTGATGATGGCCACGCGCACACGGCCGTTCGCCTATGTGGCGATTGTGATCTTTCACGTGGTAACGCATCTCGCGTTTCCGATCGGCATGTTTCCCGCGATCATGGTGACGAGCGCGCTCATCTTTTTTTCCCCAAAATGGCCTGACGTCTTCCTAAGACGGATCGTTCGCACGCATCCGCACACCGACTCCTCGTCCCAAAGAGGAGTACGTGTTCCTCAATGGGCCATTGCGCTTTCAATGGTATACGTCAGCGCTCAAGTGCTCATCCCGCTTCGCCATCGTTTCTACGGCGACAACGTGAGCTGGCACGAGCAAGGGATGCGTTGGTCGTGGAAAGTGATGTTGCACGAGAAAAATGGGAGCGTGCACTACCGTGTAGTGGATGCTTCCACGGGTCGGACGTGGCACGTGAGCCCGCACAAATACCTGACCGAAAGGCAACTTCGCGATTTTTCGACGCAGCCTGATCTCGTACTTCAACTTGCTCATCACATCGCCAATTCATTTCGTGCGCGGGGCGTAGACGACGTGCACGTGTATGTCGACGCGCTGGTCTCGCTCAACGGAAGACCGGCGGCGCGACTCATCGACCCAAACATCGACTTGCTCACGCTGCGGGACGGCATACGCACAGCGACGTGGATCCTTCTAAGCCCACAATCACCGCCACCCGCTCTTCGCCCGGTCTCGTAATGCGCCCGTTTTGCCTACGTGTTGCGGCGCTCTCGACGATTCTTCTAGCTCACAGCTCGAGGGCCGACGACAAGGACGAAGACGAAGTGACTGTGAGCGGGACCAAACTGAGTCACACGCCTGGCTCGGCGCACATCGTTTCACGCAAAGAACTCGATCGACAGCACTATGACGATCCGCACCAGGTTCTCACCAAGGTGCCCGGTGTGTATGTGCGTGGCGAAGACGGGATGGGGCTTAGGCCCAACATCGGTCTGCGCGGTGTGAGCTCGGATCGAAGCAAGAAGATCGCGTTGATGGAGGACGGGATCCTCTTTGCACCCGCCCCCTATTCGGCACCCGCGGCGTACTATTTTCCGCTGTTCGATCGGATGCAGTCCGTTCGCGTGATCAAAGGGCCCGGCGCGATTGCGTTTGGGCCGTAAACCGTGGGCGGGGCAATCGAGCTGCTCACACGCGATGCACCTTATCAGCGCGAAGGAACGATCGACCTTTCCGCCGGACAGTATGCCTTTCGCAAGATGCACTTCATGTTCGGAGATGGAAATGAACGCGCGGGGTTTATGGTTCAAGGTGTTCACCTTGCCAACAACGGTTTCAAAGATCTCGACGGAGGGGGCGACACCGGCTTTGCCCGCAACGAATGGATGGTGAAAGGGCGATACAGCCCAAACCCATTCAGTGAGACCCCGCACGAGTTTCAACTCAAGCTCGGATATTCAGACGAAGGATCAAACGAAACGTACCTCGGCCTGACGGATGCTGATTTCGCGCAAACACCGTATCGGAGGTACCCGGCGAGCGCTCACGATCGAATGGACTGGCGGAGATCACAAATCGTGCTTCGACATCGTGTGCGGCTGTCGAATCAATTTGAGATCGAAACGACGACGTATCGACAGAACCTCGTTAGAGTTTGGAATCGCTTCAAAGGGCTCGCTGGCATCGACGTGAACGATGTGCTTGCCAACCCGGATTCGGCGCAGAACCAAGTGTATTACAGCGTTCTTCGTGGGCAGATCGACACGCCCAATCGCAACGCCCATCTTCTGATCGGGCCGAACGATCGCGGGTTTCTTTCGTACGGAATTCAAACGATTGCTCGCTATGCACCGACAACTGGCTCGCTCAAGCACCATGTCGAATACGGCGTCCGCTTTCACTACGACGAGGCAGAGCGTTACCAAGCCGAGGATCGCTACAATGTCCTTGGTGGCTCGCTGGAACGCGCCAACGAACCGACGCACGTGACTGATCAAAATCGCGCGTCGACCCATGCGGTCGCGGTCCACATAACCGATGCGGTCACTTGGTCACGCATATCCATTACACCTGGCTTTCGTTTCGAGTCGATTCATAGTCGCTACGAAGACGCGCTCACGAAGACAAGCGACCGTGCATCATCACCCGTGGTGCTTCCCGGCGTGGGTCTGTATGTCGAGCTCACCCGCGATTTTGGCGCGTTCGGTGGCATTTACCGCGGCTTCAGCCCACCCGCTCCAGGGGACTCGAAAAACAATCGCCCCGAGATGAGCGTCAACTACGAGACGGGCGTTCGTTACTCGACCAAGCATGCGCATGCCGAAGTCATTGCATTTTACAACGACTACTCAAACATCACCGCGATCTGTTCCGTTTCGAGTGGCTGCGCTGAGCGCAATATCGATCGCCAGTTCGACGGCGGAAGCGCCCGCATCTACGGCGTGGAAGCGCTCGCCGAAGGCGACGTTCGTTTGACGCGCGGATGGGTGCTCCCGCTACGCGCAGTGTACACGTATACAAACACCGAATACCGTACCGGCTTCACGGCCGATGATCCTCTCATTGGAACGGTTAAGCCGGGCGACTACATGCCGTATGTTCCGATGCATCAAGCGTCGAGCAGTATCGGCGTGGAGCATGGGCGCTTCACAGTCAACGTGAGTGGAACCTTTGTTGACTGGATGCGCGAACGCCCCGGCCGAGATGAGCCCCAACGAGTGGATCGTACCGACCCGTATTTCTTGCTTGATGCCAGTTCGAACGCGCGCGTTTTGAAGCGAGTTACGATCTATTTGAACGCCCGTAATTTGCTCGATGCGACGTATCTCGTCTCGCACCGGCCCTTCGGCGCACGCCCTGGCGCGCCGAGATGGATCACGGCGGGTGTGCGTTGGAATTTTTAGAGATGACCGCTAGCGAAAGAGTTGCCTTAGTCCGTACTGC
>JAHFDX010000452.1 GCA_023248785.1 Myxococcales bacterium | reverse complement strand
GAGGGCCGTCGTCGCGCCGACCTTGATCTCCCTGACTCCGTTGAGCATCTTCCCGTGCACGCTCGACGGCGGCTGTGGCTTGCGCGCAAGCGCGACGCGCCGGCGGGTAATGAGGATGGTTTTCATTCAATGCGTTCGCGCGCGCGCATGCTGCAGCGGCGTGCATTTCCAATTCGTGCAGGTCCGGCCGCGGCGGCCCCATCGACGGCCCCTCGCCACGGTCGTGATCCGGCCCCCCCATGTGGGGCATGCCTCCCCTCCACCCGCGACCTCCGGGACGATGGTGGAACGTCCGAGGGCCGTCGTCATCACGGGGATCGGTTTCGCAGTGGATGTTGATGACCATCGGTGGCGGTGGTCGATGGTGACAGCACGCGGGCGCACTGAAGGCAGCAAGTAGGAGAGCGATCGACTTTGACGATGGGGGCATTGTCGCAAGGTATCGAACCAAAGCTCGCAGCAGCAAGATCCAGCAGTAGTCCACGACGTAACCCAACGTTATGGTGGTAGCGTGGCCATTAGGACCCGTAAGCCTCGCCACGATCTCGGTCCACGCCGACGTCCGAAAACGACGGAAGGCGAAGCGATTGTTGGTGCGATTCTCGATGCCACAAAGCACCTGCTCGCTGAACATGGCTTCGCCCACCTAACGACCAATCGCGTAGCGGATCGCGCGGGCGTTAGCATTGGCTCGCTCTATCAGTACTTCACAGACAAGGAGTCGATTGTCGCAGCACTTGGTCGACGCTTTGACGAACAGGCGCTCGACATCATCGAGAAGACCGTGATCGGCGAGACGCGATCGATGCGCGACGACATCCGTGCACTGGTCACCGTACTCGTTGCGATCGAGCGCGGTGATCAGCGCATGCGACGATCGCTCTTGCGTGAGGTCCCTCGAAGTTGGATCGAAGTGCCCGGCGCGGAGCTTGAGCAGCGTACGCGGGCAGTCGTTGAACACATGTTCGAGCGCTGGCCAGCGAAGCGACAACGCGTAACACCCGCGACCGCAGCATTCATCGCGTACCACGCGATCACGAGCGTGATCGAAGCAGCATTACTCCAGCAGCCAGAGCTACTTGCACAAGAGAGGTTCAGCCGCGAGCTCGAGCGCCTTGTGTTGAGCTATCTTGAACTTGAACCAGAAGGGGCCTGAAGTGCACCGGCTGAGAGTGGTGGAAACATTTTCTCGGTCGCCCAACGCGAGAGATTCGGCATAAATTGAGTAATCGCGAATACGCTCGGATAGACGATGCGCGCCCTCTTCTGCGCAATGCCGCGGACGATCAGCCGTGCCAATATTTCGGGTTTGCCGAGTGCGAACCCAGGCATGGGCATTTCAAAACGCGCAGTTGCTTGAACGAGCAGAGGGGTTGCAATCGGACCGGGATAGACCGTCATCACGTGGACTCCATCCGAACGCACCTCCGCGCGGAGGCTCTCTGATGCCGCAGCAAGCCCGGCTTTTGCCGCGTTGTAATAAAAGGAGTACGGCGTTGGCGTAAAGGCATTGACGGAAGCGATATCCACAATCGTTCCGGTTCCGCGAGCCTTCATCTCCGGCAATACGGCTCTCGCCAGTGTAAGCGGTGCGAGTAGGTTCACTCGCATCATGCGCTCAGCATCTTCTACGCGTACGAGGTCTGTGTGCTCGACCAGCGTGAGACCGGCATTGTTAACGAGCACATCCACGGGACCGAATTCGCGCGTTGCCGTGTTGACCAATGCTGGAAGAACATCAATGTCGTGCAAGTCCTGCTGATACTTCTGAACGCGAACGTTTGTGACTTCAAGCGGCGCACGGCGACGCGCCACAAGACTCAGATCGTAGCCCTCCTCGGCAAGCGCTTGCGCAATGGCCGAACCAATTCCTGATGATGCTCCGGTGATCAATGCGTGCATTCATCGAGCATGCCCATCTTTCGCGAGGCCGAAAACTCGCGGGGCACCGAGCAACAAGCACCATGATTAACTAGGTATCCGCTCGTCCGCTGCTTTGGTGCTCGAGTTTTGCGGTCTCACGTAACGAAAAAGCAACCACGTCAGTTCCTCCCAAAGCTGCGGATCGTCCATCAGCTTGGGTTCATAGCGAACGGCCGCCTCTACAACTCCCTCGATGGCGTGATAGCCGATGAAGGCCATCACGTCGGTCGGACCCTGGCGGATCTCGGCTTGCCGAAGTGCCATCAATGCCTGCACGCTCTCGCGCACCTCTCGATCTGCGGCCAGGCCTACTTCCTCGAACCACCGCTGAGGCACATGGTGCAACAGCGTGCGGCGTGTTGACACGATGCCAATCTCGTCCGACATCAGAATCGTTACGAAAGCACGGGCCATTTCGAGGAGGGGCCAACTCGCTACTTCCATGAAGCGCATGCGAGCCAGCTCGAGGCCGCGCGTTTCCAGACGGCTTGCCAACTCAGCGACAATCGCTTCCTTGCTCGGAAAGTAATGATACAGCGTGCCAACACTGGTGCCTGCGAGCTTGGCAATCCGATTCGTACTGAGCGCACCATAGCCATCCTCGGCAAGGATTCGGTGGGTCACCTCAATCACTTTGTCGACAAACCGACGACCGCGCTCCGTCTTCGGTGCGGCGCGCGGTCCAATCGGCTGCTGTCTACGCCCCATCGTCGGCACGATACTCGAGCATGAAGTCCAAACGATCACGAATCGGCTGATATTTTGGGGAGTTTGGCGCTCGATCGCCGCGAGCTGACTGACATGTGCCCACGGTGCATTCTCGCTAGGCACCATGACTCGCCTCCATCGCTCGCTCCCCCCGGGACCACGCACGCCGTCGATTGTAAATCTCGGGCGTTGGGTCGCGCGCCCATTCGATTTCCTCGAGGAGTGCGAGCAGCGCTACGGCGATTACTTCACTGTGAACCTGCCCGGCATGCCTCCCAACGTGGTGTTCTCAGATCCTGAAGCCGTGAGGGATTTGTTTACCGCGCCCGTGGACGATGCGCGAGTTCAACCGATTGCCGGTGTGCTCGAACCTGTGATGGGCGAGCACTCGGTGATGCTACTCGATGCGGAACCACACCAGCGCCAACGACGACGCATGCTGCCGCCGTTCCGCGGAAGTGCGCTCCAGTCGTACGAGCCATCTATTCGTGCGAACGCGCGCGCGCGGTTCGAACGCTATCGCGCCGGACAATACATCAATGTACTCGAAGAAATGCAGCGCCTCACGCTGGACGTAATTCTCGATATCACCCTCGCGCCGCGGGGGGAGAGCGAGCGCGAGCACATGCGTCGTGTGGTCGAGCGTTTTCTCGCCGCCGGCACATCCCCTTTGGCAACTTCGATGCTGTGGCTCATGCCGAAGCCGCTGGTCAGGCCGCTCGTTTATCAGGCGGCGCGTCACTTTAAGGCCCTTCCCTGGGCGGAAGTGGTTGCCACGCAAGATGAGCTCGACAATTTGCTCTACCGTGCGATCGCGAGTCGCCGTCGAGGCAACACAGGCAACGACTTGCTTTCGTTGCTGTTGGAGGCACGCGATGATGCTGGCGAGGGCATGACCGATCGGGAGGTCCGCGATCAACTCGTCACGCTCTTGCTTGCCGGCCACGAAACGACTGCCACCACGCTCACGTGGGCCATCGCGCACTTGCTTGCGGCCGGGGAATGGCAAGCTCTTCGTTCCAGAATGGACGATGTCGAGCTCGAAGCCGTGTTGAACGAATCGATGCGGCTTTCCCCGGTAAGCGTCACTGTTGGCCGCCACCTCACGGCCCCCATGAAAATGGGGCGCATTGAGTTGCCCGCCTACGTGAACGCCATCGCGTGCGTCTACCTCACGCAACGACGTGCCGACATCTACAGGGATCCAGGGAGCTTCCTCCCCGCGCGCTGGATCGGCCAACGCAAGAACGCGTATGCTTTCTTCCCGTTCGGCGGTGGCGCGCGACGTTGCCTCGGGATGTCACTTGCTTACCTTGAGATGAAAGTCATTCTCGGCGAGCTGCTTTTGCACGCCGACTTGAAGAGTGCCACATCGAACCCACTTCACCCTGTACGCAAGGGCGTCACGTTCGCTCCCGACGCGGGCTTGCCTGCGTTCGTTGAGTGCGTGAAAACCCCG
>JAHFDX010000451.1 GCA_023248785.1 Myxococcales bacterium | reverse complement strand
TTCTTGAGAGACAGGCGCGTGGAATGCTTGAGTTCATGATGGACGAGACGCTCGATGAGTCGTTTTCGAGCGCGGATGTGTTCGAGCGAGCGCAACGCATCGATCGCGTAGCGAAACTTCTCGCCGAGGAAAATGATCCCGTCGTGCGCAGCATGGCAAAGTCGTACGCAGATCAGCTCGCGGGAAGACTTGATCTTGTGCGATCGGCCGAAGCGTTTCGTGCGCTCGAGCGCAGCGTGAAGGCATCCTTGCGTACCGCGCAGCAGATGGAGAAGCCTGCGAAAGGTCCCGCGCAGGCGCGTGTTTCGTCGCGCGCTCCAGGTTCGACCGAGCGCACCGCAATCGTTGGAGCACTCATCGATTATCCGGGGCTTCTTGATGATCCCGAGATCTCCTCCCACCTCGACCTACTCGAAGGGCCCGCAGTGTTGGTCGTAAGTGCGCTTCGCCGATGCAGTTTTGTCGCACCTCCAAGTGAAAAAACTCTGGACAGTCAGGCCTTCCTCGCGCAAATCCCGGAGACTCTTCGCTCGTTCGCGTCCGCGCGATTAGCAGCACCCGAAATCGACACGGAAAAAGAAGCGCGCGAAACTTTGACGAACAACTTGACTAAGCTACGAAAGCTAGCGCTGGCGCGCGAGCATCAAGCCATTCTTCGAGAGACTCACAAGGTCGAGGGAGATTGGGAACGAGGACTTGATCTCGCACGTGAAGCGCAAGAGCGCATCCGACGTATTCAAGGTATCAAAGGACAGTCGTCCGAATGAGAGGCAGGTAGCGGCAACGATGGCTACGAAGAATCGAGATCGGAACGGGAAAGAGTCGCAAGACCTCAACGAGTCGGGCCACCATGCGGGTCACAATGCTGGACTCAACCACGCTGACCACGGTCAGTCGGGCAAGGGCCAGTCGGGCCTTGGCCATACGGGAAAGAGCAACAGCAAGAGTTACATGAACTACGACGAGTCGGCCGACCAAGCGGGCGACGCGGCCGGAGACCAGCTCGACGACGTGATGGGGATCATTGGTGATGAGGACATCGAAATCGTCGATGCCGCAACTCAAGTAAAGATTGCGCCCACGCGCCTCGCTCAAGAAGAGGCCGCGGAGAAGAAGCCAATCGTTACGGGTCGCAGCGAAGAGGAAGCCGATAACTACTCAAAGTCGAACGATCCTGTTCGTCTCTATCTTCGAAAGATGGGCAGCGTCTCGCTGCTCACGCGTGAAGGCGAAGTCGAAATCGCCAAGCGCATCGAAGAAGGCGAGATCATGGTCTTAACGGCCATCTTGAATTCGCCCGTTGCTGTTCGCGAGATCATTGAGCTCGGCGAACGCCTTCGTAAACACAAGATTCGAGTCAAAGACATCATTCGTGATGCGGAAGACGAAAATGGAGAGTTCGACGAGGAGGAGGCAGATCGCCGCATCCTTCGCCTGATCGATAAGGTCAAGCATCTTGATAAATCGGTTTCCGATCTTCAGGCCGCGCTGCCCGATGCAGTTGCCACCAAGAAGAAGAGCATCGAGACCGAGCTTGCGAACAACCGCGTGAAGATGGTCGAGACGCTCGAAGAGATGCGCCTCAACAAGAAGACCATCGATAGAGTCGTTCTGAAGCTCACCTCGCTCATTCAAAAGGTAGAGCGTGCGGAAAGCGGAGCGACTGATCTCGAGCGTCGCACCGGCGTCGACATGGATCTGCTCCGCAAAGACGCACGATCATCGCGCGGCGATGCGAACGGCGAGCGCAAGTTCAAGCGAAAGTACGGCGTAACGCCCGACGAAGTTCTCGCCTATGCGTCGGCGGCGCAGAAGAATCTGAGAAAGGTCGAAGAGGAACTCAACCTCGACGTAAAGGAACTCCGCCGCACCTACGCCGAAATTCGGGATGGCCAACGCATTGCCGAGCGCGCGAAAGCCGAACTCGTCGAAGCGAATCTCCGTCTCGTTGTCAGCATTGCAAAGAAGTACACGAACCGTGGTCTTCAATTCTTGGACTTGATCCAAGAAGGCAACATCGGCCTGATGAAGGCCGTCGATAAGTTCGAGTACAAGCGCGGCTACAAGTTCTCCACGTACGCCACGTGGTGGATTCGTCAGGCCATCACGCGAGCCATCGCAGATCAGGCCCGGACGATTCGTATCCCCGTGCACATGATCGAAACGATCAACAAACTCATTCGAACAAGCCGCTACCTCGTTCAGGAGTTCGGCCGCGAGCCGACGCCGGAAGAGATCGCAGAAAAGATGGAGCTTCCGCTCGACAAGGTGCGCAAGGTTCTCAAGATCGCAAAGGAACCCATCAGCCTCGAAACGCCCATCGGCGAGGAGGAAGATTCGCATCTCGGCGACTTCATCGAGGACAAGAGTGTCGTGTCGCCGTCCGAAGCGGTTATCAACACGAACCTCGCCGAACAAACGCGTCGCGTGCTGAAGACGCTCACGCCCCGCGAGGAAAAGGTTCTGCGGATGCGCTTTGGTATTGGCGAGAAGAGCGATCACACGCTCGAAGAAGTCGGCCAAGACTTCGAAGTCACGCGCGAGCGCATTCGTCAGATTGAAGCCAAGGCCCTGCGCAAGCTTCGTCACCCGTCGCGAAGCAAGCAACTCAAGTCGTTCATCGAAGGATAAACTGAGGCGATGCGCTCGCGTATCGCACGGTTTGGGGCATGCCTAGCCATCGCTAGTGCATGCCTCGCTTGTATTTGCGTCGGGTGTAACGACTCCGATTGGGTGGTTGAAGGCACCGTTCGGAATCCAAAAACCAATTCGGCTATTTTTGACGCCAAGGTTTTGTTGCGCTGCAACGAGCGTGGCACCGATCCGCGCGACAAGACCGTGCGTTCGGACAGGCAAGGGCGCTACAGTATTGAAGGCAAGGGCAAGCGCCCGGCCGATTGCACGCTTTCCGTGGAAGAGCCTTCGTACATCACGACGCAAACGAAACTCGGCGAGGGCCTGTTCGAACAGAAGAGAACGAACCGCTTGACGTTCGACGTTGACCTCGTTCACAAGTGAAGAGCGGCAATGCGATGATCGTTGCAGTCGCGCTATTTGCGCCGACGTGCACGCGCGTGTGGCCATGTGCCCGCGTTGAATCTAGAAGTGATGGAAGACCGAGTAGTACCCGTCGAGCGCAGCAGGTTTCCCCCCAAACGCCCGCGTCGAAACGAGGCGACCTAAGCTCGGATAGTCACCGCGCTCCCTCTGGGCACGGGTGTCTCCCCAGCAGGCTTCGATGGCAAAAAGGGTCTCGCCATCCAGTGCAAGGTCGTGGACAGCGCAGCGATGTCCAGACGGCGGTGGGGCCGGTGCGACTTCTGTCCATGTTCCATTCTTAGCCAACCGCTTAACGGTGGAGACCTCGCCACTGCCGACACCGGATTCGAAGAGCATGTAAAGCGCTCCCGAAGCAGAGGCAATCGCACGGCGTACCAACTGACCGTCGCTTGGTACAGGCGGAAGTTGTCGGACCTGGCCCTCGTCGATGCGAGCGATCCGAAGTTCGTTCCGCGTTTCCGGCGCAAAGTGACCCGGAAGGAACTCCTTTTGTTTTCCCGGAATGGGAACCTGTGCCATGTCGATGAGAAATGCATGACGGCCCGTGCAGGTGAGAACAGTCTCGTAGTGGCCACGATTTCGTTGGTGCGGCAGTTTGATCTGGGTCGTCCCCGACGTGTTCCAGCGAAAGAGCCAGTCTTCCTGCAGTGATTTCCGGTCGGGCGGTTGGCCGTAGATGAGAATTTCCGGGCCGTTGGATGCTTCTACAACACACGCAAAGGTGGCCCCCTCCGGGAGAGGATGAACGATCTCCTTTCGTCGATTGTAAAGACGAAGACTCGACCACTGCTCGCAGTTCCCCGAGGAGGTAAGCTGCTTACATTGCATTTCTGTCACTGCGAAGAGGGGCTCATTTACGGGGCTCGAGTGAAGGAAGTTCACAAGGTAACCTACGGTCTCGTCGACCGGCTCCCACGAAGCTCCCTTTTTTCTGTATCCGGTTACGCCCGTGCCACGCGAGCCCAGGTCGTGAGCGAAAATGGTTTCGTTCGTTCCGCCGGGGTCCACGACCGCACGGGGTACGTTATAGGT
>JAHFDX010000450.1 GCA_023248785.1 Myxococcales bacterium | reverse complement strand
CGCTATGTGGTTGCCCGCTTCGTAGGGACCGCTCCGCTCGCGCTCTCCACACTGTCGACGTTGTGCTCGTCGCCACGCACCTTATGGCGCGTTGGCGCGCTCCGTAAGGGTGCGGTTCACCGAACGGTTAATTACCGCTTGGCACGCACCTTTTCAAGAAACGCAACGTCGATTAGGTCTTGAGGTCGGCCTGCTGCGCGCTTGTTCGCGATGAGATGGTCAAGCGAGATCACACGCAGCTGCACACCATCAAGCTCCGCGTGCACGGCTTCCTTGAACACGGCTTGCGCATCGATTCCGTCGATGGACCGCATGAGGTCGATGCGCAATGGCGGTTGCCCCATGAACACAACTTCGGTGTCTGTCAGCGAGCCCACCGCAACGACGACGTTGTTAGGCGCTCCAAAACGGGCCAGCGCGTTCGCCGCGCGCTGCAGATTCTTGGCGCTTCCCTCGAGTACGAGATCAATGTCCTTGGTAGCGCGCGGTCGGCCGTGAAACGCAACCGCGTAACCGCCAACCAACACGAATTCAACCGCGTCGCGGGCGAACTCCTCCAACAGTTCTCTGAAGTCGGGCGGGAGACTCATGGGGGTTCCCCAATGTACGCATTTCTTCCACGAGTTGGGTAACACCCAAAATCCGCTCGGCCGGGGTCGCATGCATCCAAAACTCGACCTCTAGCTCGGCCGCTTCGTCGTGCGACTGCGCCACGCCTCCTACCCAATTGGCGCGTCGGTATGCTGCTCGATCCAGAGGCGACGGCATGAGTGGAATATAGCAGACGGAGATGGGCGCGCATCGTCGACAGGGTGGAGCGGTGCGTCACACGGACACACCCTTTGATGTACGGAGCGCTGATGTACGAAGCGTGATGAGCGGTTTCAGATCGATGCGGCACGTGTGTCCGCCATGTTTTGGAATCGTTTGCGAGAGCTGGTAGCGCAAGCCAAACGCTGCGCTGATTCCCGCTTGAAACTGCCCGAAAATCCCACAGTGCACGCGATCCCAGCCTGGTCTCGAAAACCATGGGCATGCCGTTCCCTCAAGGAATCCAGAGTTGGTTTGTGGATCGGCCTGATCCCAGTGCTCAGGGTTCACGCGGAAAATGTACTCGCTCATGCGCAGTATCTCGATCGCGTCCTTCGGAGCATTGGCGGACGTGCTCGGCATTCCAAACACACGCCGAGTGCGTTCAGCAAAGTGCTTGCCTGATTCGAAACAAATGTCGCCGACAATTTTGCGCGCGTGCGGCAGGTGCTCGGGAAGCTGATTCGTGAGCACAATGAGTAACTCGCCAAGATGCACGGTGACTTCCGCCCAACGTTCGTGCGCAGAGAGCTTTCGAATGAGTAGCTGTCCGCGCGCGAGTTCGACGTAGGACGCACTCCACACATCGCCGAAAATCCAGCTGCGACGGTCACCGGGTTTCATTCGATAGAGTGCGGCCATCAGCCGTGCGGGCGAATTGTCCCCCGCAAGTCGTGGGTGCAGGGTGCAAAGGACGCCGTAACGCGTTTCGAACAATCGCCCCGCCGCCCTGGCAAGAACGGATCTCGTCGATGTTCCAAGATGTGACTGCAGACCGCGCTCGAGCATGCGGAACCAATCGAGCATTCCGCGCGCCGCGAGCCACCAGCGCACGCGTGCCGGGATCAGCTCGTGCGCGTAAAGGAGGCGTGCTGCTTGCGCTGTCCATGTTGGTTGAGTGCTCACCCCGAGAGTGTCCAGAAAGACTGCTGCGGATGCAAGTAGGCACACGATAGTCTCGGAACTGTGAAGGCACGACTGGCGTCCATCGATGTGCTCCGCGGCCTTGTGATGGTGCTCATGGCGCTCGATCATGCCCGCGATTTTTTTACGAGTTTTGACATCGATCCGACGGATCTCAAGACGACAACGGTTCCGCTTTTTCTTACGCGATTTGTGACGCATTACTGCGCACCGGTGTTCATTTTTCTCGCAGGCACATCGGCTTATCTATCGCGAGCGAATGGCAAGACGCTCGGCGCACTCTCGCGACTTCTTGTGACCCGCGGTCTCTTTCTTGTTGTGCTTGAGCTGTCGGTGGTGCGGTTCTGTTGGCTGTTCAACGTCGACTACCGACTTACGTTCCTTCAAGTCATTTGGGTGATCGGATGGTCGATGGTCGCACTTGCTGGGCTGATCCACCTGCCGATGCGTGAGCTGGTCGGCATGAGCGTTCTTATTATTCTCGGGCACAATGTGCTCGACCACGTGCATGCGAGCAACTTTGGAACACTTGGACCGCTTTGGTACGTCCTTCACGAGCAGAACTGGCAGTGGGAACCGTTGAAGGGACATCGCGTGGCGATCATGTATCCACTCATTCCGTGGGTTTTCGTGATGACGCTGGGATACGCGTGTGGCGTTTGGATCGAAAAGCCTCGCGAGGAGCGACGCCGGGCGTTGGTTTATTCAGGCGCGCTACTCACCGCTGGATTTTTCGTTGTCCGTGGTGCCAACCTTTATGGCGATCCCCATGCATGGTCCGTACAAAAGAGTTCCGTGTTCACGGTGCTGTCGTTCTTCAACGTTGAAAAATATCCACCGTCACTGACGTATCTGCTGATTACGTTGGGGCCCGCGCTGCTGTTCTTGGGCCTATTCGACCCCAAGAACGGGCTGTTCGAACGCGCTCTAACTGTCTTTGGGCGCGTCCCACTTTTTTATTACGTGTTTCATCTCTTTGTACTCAACGCGCTTGCACTCGGGATCTATCTCGCACGCACCGGTCACCGGCCACCCGCGATCGGATATGAACACCGCTGGTCACTCGCCGCCGTATACGCAGTATGGATTTCGGTGGTAGGGGCGCTCTATCCGCTGTGCCGATGGTATGGCCGGAAAAAGGGCCAAGGGAAATCGATTATTTGGAGTTACATTTAGCCTGCGGCAATGTGTATGCCTATTGCAGGCGCGAAGTGGGCAGTTTTCCGGTGCGAGCTCAGGCATAAGAAAAGGGAAGACGCGCTCGCCCTGGAAGGGTCAGTTGACCATCGTGCAAAGAGTACGCGAACCTAGTTGCGATGCGCGTGAGGTGGATCATGGTGGCGTGCTCGGTCGTTCTCGGCGGCCTTCCTCGCACAGCGCTCGCAGACGCGCCAGTAGCCGATGGCAGAGTCGATACGTGGCACATAGGGGTTTCGGGCGGACCGTTCTTTAATGATGCCCACTCCGTTTCTGCGGCGTTCGCTGCGACCGCGCTCTACCACGATCATGAGGGAGTCTTTGCGTTGGGGGGACGTGCGCGAATCGCATTTCCACCGACCACTGCCACCGAAGTCGAAGTCGCTGCGCGCATCTACCCGCACGCGCTACCGCTCTCCGACTACTACGGCCTTGGCCTTGGCGCGGGCCTACGGTGGTTCGGAAGCGAAGGCGTTCGCCTCGGTTTTGTACCGAGTATTGAGGTGGGCATTGCGTTTCGAATCACGCGGTTGGTGTTCGGCGTTGGATCGCGGTTTGAGATGTTTGTGTCCGACGGCGTTCGCGGATCCTCTGTGTACGGCGGTCCGGAGCTTAGTCTGGCGTGCGTGTTACCTTGAGAAAGCGATTCGTATTCGTCATCGCGGGTGCAGTGTCCTTGTGGGGGGAGAGCCCGGCGCGCGCCTCCGACGATTGGATGGGCGGCATTGAAGCGGGAGCTGACTATGCGCTGCGTTCAAAGGGTGCCGGATATTATGGGGCGTTCCGTTTATTTTATCCGGTGAAGCCAACGCTTCTTGTTGGTGGACAAGTGCGCGCGGGCATCGGACAAACCGGAGACCTAGGCGCTGAGTTTGCTGCGCGCGCTACGCCATCTCGGTGCGCCGCAAGCATTGCGCCCTATCTCGGACTTGGATTGGGTGCGTACTACCTGTGGGTTTCGAACGATGTCGGGTTGGCTGCAAGGTTTGGCTTTGTGCCAAATGCCGAGCTGGGCCTGCGCGTGTTTGTCGTGGATTTCACGTTTCGGGTTGACGTCCCCACGTTCGTTGTCGATCCGACGCTTGGGTATTCGCCAATGTTCGGGTTCGGCAGCGCATACTGGTTTTGAGAGGAGCCAAACCATGCTGCGCTCGTGGGGATCGTTGTCTTAGTACTGCGTGG
>JAHFDX010000449.1 GCA_023248785.1 Myxococcales bacterium | reverse complement strand
TCGGCGACTTGCGTGAGAAGCGTCTTCGCGTGCGTGTTGGGGACAGACCGGATCGCCTCAACGGCGCGCGCGGTGTACGAGGCTGCTGTCCGACGAACCGAATCGCACGCTCTGGTCGAACGAACACCTTCGGCCAACAAATCGAGGGCCCTTGCCTCGCCTTTGCACGCTGCCAAGATGTGCTGGGATAGATCGTTTGAACACGCAACCGCGCGAATCAAAGGGAGCGTGGCCTTCCCCTCCAACAGATCGCTGTGCATTTGTTTGCCCGTTTGGGCTGCGTCCCCCGCATAGTCGAGGACGTCATCGACCAGCTGAAACGCCGCACCGAGCGCCGCGCCAAAAGCTCCCATGGCATCCACTTCAGATGGCTTCGCTCCCCCTGCACGAGCACCCGCGCGCGCCGCCCATACAAAAAGAGATGCGGTCTTCTTTTCGATCACTTGGAAGTACATTTCCTCGTCCAAGCACAACGTGGACCGTCCGCGAAGCTGAAGTACCTCGCCGTCGACAAGCGTGCGCAACGCTACGATGAGCTCGTGCATTGCGAGGTTATCGGCGAGCGAAAGCACCCGTGCAAGCGCATGGGTCAGGAGCAGGTCGCCCGCGAGCACGCTCACGGCGTTGCCCCATACACGACGTGCTGTCGCAACACCTCGACGTTCCATGCCGTCATCAATGACGTCGTCATGAAGCAGCGTGGCAAGATGCACGAGCTCGGAAGCGACCGCGAGCTCACGAACGGTTTGCGTGGCGGGCCCAAAACACGCCCCTGCAAGAAACACAGTCGTCGGGCGAACACGCTTGCCGCCTGCAAGAAATAAGTGCGCCGCAGCGTTTGTCGCGGGAGTTTCGCCGCAAGCGACCGTGTGCCGAAGGGCTTCATCGAGCAGGTCCACTTCCGTGCGCAGAAGCTCGTCGATGGATCGTGCGCGATCGTTTGCCTGACTATGCGGCGTTTGCTTATCGGTAACGCCGCGCAGCATGTGAATTGACTCTTCGAGCGAGTTTGCGAGCGGGGCCTGCATGCCATCTCCCATATGTTTCAAAATTATTTGAAACAACTGTGGGGGTGATTGCGCTGAGAATCAATGGTTTCCGCTCGAACGGGGTCCTACTTCCGCCGCCGTCGGTACCATCCCTGGATCGCGGCCATCGCCACCACAAAGAGCGCGCTTGAACCAGCGCCCTCGGGACCCGTCGCGCACCCGCAACTCTTGGCGGGCGGCGTCGACGGAGGCGTTGCGCTCACGGCCGCGTCGCTCGCTTCGATCGCTGCCGCCGCAGAGGCGGATGCCGCGGCGGAAGGCTCGGCCGTCGCTGATGGCACAGGCCCGACCTTCGCAACGCACCGCATGTACCTGCTTGTGATCTCCCGAATTTCACCATCCTTGCTTGGAAGATGGCGCGTTCGCGTTGCCTCTTCGCACACACCCGCGCTGCCATCGTCGAGATGGCAACTCGTGCCCGCGGCGGCCTTCGACTCGCACCGATTGGGAGGCGGAATGTCGGCACGTGCCATCCCGCATAGCGTGGACACAACAAGAGCGACCGGCACAACGAAGGAACGCATAGGGAAAGCGTACCTAACCCCGAAATCAAACGCCTGTTTTTTTGGGGATCGCTCACACGCCGAAGGCCGTCGAACCTCCGCAGATCGAGAGGGCCTGCCCAGTGATGCCGTCGGCCTCACTCGAACACAAGAACGCGACCAGTTCTGCGGGCTCGTCGGGGTCTAAGAATCGGCCAAGGGGAAACGCGGCGAGGGCGGTTTTTTTCGCTTCGGCAGCGGTGGTGCCGATGGCTTCGGCCATCGCGTCGATCCCCACGTTCGCCATATCGGTATCGACCCATCCGGGGCAAATGGCATTGCATGTGATCGATTTAGGCGCGACCTCGTGTGCGAGCGCACGAACAAGCCCTTGAATACCCGCCTTGCTCGCGCAGTAGGCGCCATAACCAGGCACTCCAAACTTGCCGAGCACGCTGCTGAGCGCAATGAGGCGACCGGGGCCCTGCATCACACGCAAGCCTGCGTCGAAGGTGTTGAGGGTTCCGACCAGGTTGGTGTCGAGGATCGCGCGGCTTGCGGCGAGCGCCTCCTCGCCTTGTCCGAGCGGCGCAACGCCCGAAATTCCTGCGTTGGCAATGACGACGTCGAGGTGACCCCACGTCGCGAGGGCCCGGGCACACGCCTCGCGCACCCTTTCGGGATCTCGGACATCACCGACGACATGACGAGCCTCCCCGCCGCCAAATGCGATTTCCCCAACGGTTTCGGCAATCGCGTGTTCATTTCGCCCAAATGCGAGGAGGCGAACCCCCCTCGACGCCAACGTCAACGAGATCGCTTTGCCAATGCCTTTGCCCGCGCCCGTAACCAAGGCCACCTGCCCCTGCAGAGACCTCTTTCCTTTTGCCATGAGCAAGAGCATAGACAATCGCACATGCCGCAGGCTTCCGAAGCGATCGTAAGAAAGCGCGCCGTCCGCGTAGGTTTGGGGCTGTTTGGCCTATTTGTCATCGCATTTGTGGTCTCGAGCACCTGGCAGCTGATGCGAGCCGCGTACAATGGAAGGCCGTCGGAACTCACGTCGGCGACGGCCCAATGTGCGGCGTCGGTTCAATGGGCGCGAACGGGCGTCCATCGGGCATTTCTCGAGGGCATGACGTCACGAAAGCCTGCGGCCGAAATTTTGGCGACCTTCACGAAGGAGGGTGACGCCGTGGTGGCGCGCGTTCGAACCGATTGCAAGAGCAGCCGGGGAGCCGCCGATATCGTAAAAATGGTCGACGATTGGCAGCAAGCGAAGCGCGACGTCTTGGCCCACCACACCGAGCGGGTTCTTCTCCTCGAACACGACCTTGTCGGCGTCGCAGGCAACCTGCCCAGCACGCAATGAATTCATGAGCGAAACGATGAACGATTCTGGTACGCCCGCTGAGACTGCTCCCTCCTTCGATCAACTCCCGCTGAGCGCGGAGGTTCGCAAAGCGATCGATGCGATGGGATACAAGACCCCAACGCCGGTGCAGCTGGCCGTTTTTGAAGGGGCCACGCGCGGCAGAAATCTCGTGGTGCAGGCGCGTACAGGAACGGGGAAAACGGCGGCGTTTGGGCTTCCGTTGATCGATCAACTCGTTCGCAAGTCGCAAGCAAATGTGCAGGCGCTCATTTTGACGCCCACGCGCGAGCTGGCACTTCAGGTTACGCGCGAGCTTGAAAAGATCGCGCAGTTTCGAGGCACGCGTGTAACGGCCATCTACGGCGGTGCACCCCTCGGCCCGCAAACCGATGCGCTCCAAGGCGGCGCGCAAATCGTGGTCGGAACACCAGGACGGGTTCTTGATCACCTTAAGCGCGGAACGTTCGATCCAACGCACACACGTATTCTGATTCTCGACGAAGCAGACGAGCTTCTCTCGATGGGTTTCGCGCGCGAGCTCACAGCCATCGTCGACTCACTACCAAGCGAACGCCAAGGTCTTTTTTTCAGCGCCACCATTCCGCCAGACATCGAGCGTCTGGCCAACGACAAACTTCGGCAGCCCGAGTTCATCACGCTCTCAAGCAATCAGGTCGGTGCGCTGTCGATTTCGCATAGCGTTTATCCTGTGTCGGGCGGCGACAAGAAAAGCGATCTCATTCGCGTACTCGAAGTGGAGGATCCTGAGAGCGCCGTCATTTTTTGCAACACGCGCGACGAGACGGAACGCGTTGCCGAAGCTCTCAAACAACAGGGATACGACGCGGAGTGGCTCAATGGCGATCTTGAACAGCGCGAGCGTGAACGCATCATGGCGCGCACACGCGAAGGAAAACTTCGCTTCCTTGTCGCGACAGACGTCGCAGCGCGAGGCATCGACATCTCGCACTTGACCCATGTCATCAATTACGATTTTCCTGACAACGCTGAAGCGTATGTCCACCGCACCGGCCGAACGGGTCGTGCAGGTCGAACCGGCGCGGCGGTCTCACTTGTTGGACCGCGTGACATTGGCAACGTGTACCTTCTGCGACTCACGTACAAGATTCGTCCGTTTGAGCGCACGCTACCGTCAAAAGGCGAACTGAAGACACGCGCCGAACAAGACTTGGTTAAGCTCTTCGAGGAGGCGTAC
>JAHFDX010000448.1:637-4142 GCA_023248785.1 Myxococcales bacterium | reverse complement strand
CGCGCCTGCAGTTTCTACTAACGCGGCGTCACCCAGATCATGCCCAAGCTCATCATTGATTTGCTTCATGCCGTCGAGATCCAAGAAAAAGAGGAGGAGCTCGGACTTTTCTCGCGATGCCAGTTTGATCTGTTGCTCTGCCAACACTAAAAACCCGCGCCGATTGTGAAGGCCCGTCAGTTCATCTGCCAGCGAGAGCGTTTGCGCCACTTCGGCTTCGTTGACTGCACGGGCGGTGCCCCAAATGAGGACAAAAAAAGCAACGATGTCTGCGATTGCAAGAATGGCCGACGAGAATGCCGGATCGTAAAGTCCTCTGCGGATCCCCTGGAGAGCCAACCATCCGTACCCGATTGGAATGACGAGAGCAGCCACAAGGAGTCTTCGCGCGACGAACCCGCCCGCTCCCTTCGCCGCCACCTCACCAATCCATGCGTGTTTGGACGTCAGGGCAATCACGGCCGCGCAGAGTGCAGCGAAAGAAGGAATCGTGTGTAGAGCCATACGCGTGACGGAGAGCGTGCTCATGAAGACCTGAGCGCCGTAGAGGTGACCGACAAACGCGAGGAGCGAGATGAACGACACCGTGAGCGCACACGCCTGACTCCACCGTAGAAGGCGTTCTGACGACGAACGTGCGAACATCAGAGCGCACCCGATCAGCATGAAATTCGCGGCTGAGTTGGGTGCCATGCGTCCTTGACGGGATGCTCCGTCGCCTATCTCGGACGCGCCAAAAAAGAGCCCATCGATTCCAAGCGACCGGCCCGTCATGGTTTCGAACAGCGCGAGGGCGCCGATGAGAAATACCAGTACAGACGTTGCTACAATAACTCGATCTGCAACCTTGGTTCGACGTTGAAGCGCCGACAGCGCGGCCGCACAAAGAACGAAGGCAACCGCAGTATTCGGTGTCATCGGGATCTCGCCCGGGAGCACCGTCACGAGAGTTGGAAACCGAAACGCCCAGCCGAGGATTACGAGAGTTCCCGTGTACAGCGGGAGAAGAATCCCCGCAAAGACGATTAGCCTGCGCGCACTCATCCATCGGGACGGATTCGCTGTGACCACACGCGATCATAAACACGTCGGGCATCAATTCGGAACACTGATGGAACGCCCACGCCGAAACGGACATGTTCAACGATTTGGTGGTACGACAAGTCATGCTTCCTCCAGTGGCACTCCACGCCATAGGTCAAGCCTCTCGCGTCCCGTCGATTCTTCGCTTTGCAAAATTGGCGCAGACGCCAGCGCTCACGCAGGAGCACAAGCTCCTTGAAATCCTTCGCATGAATGCCGACACCGAGTTCGGCGCGCGGGCGGGTTTCCGCGCGATCCGCTCGATGCAGGAGTACGCCGAGCGGGTTCCAATGATGACGACCGCGGACTTGCAGCCACACGTTTCGCGACTCATGGCTGGGGAGCGCGAAATTCTCACGAAGGAACCGCCACTCTTTTACACGCGCACCTCGGGTTCGGGCGGACATCACAAGCACGTTCCGATCACGCAGCAGTATCGAAAAGATTTTCAGAAGACCGTGCATACGGCCTTAGGGCATCTTTACCTTCGCTATCCAAGAGCATTCAGTGGCCGAGCGCTCTATTTCGTGGGCACACGGCGCTTTGAGACCGCGAGCGACGGCCTCGATATTGGTACCATGAGTGGTTACAATTTCAACGCGCTTCCAAGTCTGCTTCGTTCCATCTACGCGTGGCCGTACGAGCTCTTTGAGGTCGCGGATCTCTCGACGCGAAGCTACCTCGCGCTTTATCTCGCGATGGTTTCAGGCACCTCGCTTATCGCCGGTATTTTCCCCGCACCCATCGTCTATCTCTTGCGGGATCTCGAACGCAATGTTGAATCGTTCGCGCGCGACTTTCGAGACGGCACACTCCATGTCAAAAGCGACTTGAGCAGCGCGCAGCGCGCCTTTTTTTCTCCTTACATAAAGAAGCGCTCCAAAGTGGCAGCTCGACTTGCGAGCGCGCGTTCGCTGCCTGAGATCACCCATGCAGCGATGCCCTCGCTGCAC
Source organism: Myxococcales bacterium (assembly GCA_023248785.1). Taxonomy (GTDB): domain Bacteria; phylum Myxococcota_A; class Polyangia; order Polyangiales; family Polyangiaceae; genus JAHFDX01. The sequence goes on along the minus strand of JAHFDX010000448.1, from coordinate 2,106 downwards.
CTTGTGTATTGCTGGCTCACGGCAACGGCTGGGCTTTATGTTCCCGAACTTCGACGTCGCCTTGGACCCGACGTTGTTTTGCGCGACGCAATCTACGCGGCAAGTGAAGCGTGGTGTTCCATCCCTATGGGCGATGAAGAACCCGGGGGCGCACTGGCCATCGAGTCTGCCTATTACGAGTTCATTCCCGAAGCGGAATTCGAAACCGAAGGGACCCGATCGCTGCATGCAGGCGAAGTTGAAGTCGGCAAGAGATACTTCCTCATCGTAACGACCAGCGCCGGGCTCTACCGTTACATTTTGGGAGACGTAGTCGAAGTTTCAGGCTTCTACCGCGCGACGCCGAAGATTCGCTTTGTGCGGCGCCAAGGCGGGGTCGTAAATCTTGTGGGCGAAAACGTCGATGAGGATCACGTAGCTACGGGTATCGCTCGCGCCGCCGAAAAACTTGCCATCGACACGACTTGGTTTGCTTGGGCTGCGGACACGTCGTCGACCCCTCCACGGTACGTGATGTGGTTTGAGAGCCCATCTCAACTTTCTCATGAACAACTGCAAGCCTTCGCGCAAGCCGTCGAGGAGGCAGTCGGCAAAGTGGCGCTGGATTACTGGCGCGTACGTAACGCGCATCTTTTGGCACCACTTGCGATCGAACAAGTTCCGACAGGAAGTTACGAGCGCGTGCGACGTGCTCGTCTTCGCGATGGAAGCGCCGAAGCGCAGCTCAAGGTGACCGCGCTCTATCCGAACCTCGAAGTGCTCCGCGCGTTTCTAGCGAATTGAGACAATTTTCCCGTCGCGCAAGTGAATCTCGCGATGCGCACGCTGCGCAAACAAAGGTTCGTGTGTCACCATCACCATGGTCAAACCTTGACGAACGAGCTCTTCAAAGATGCTCATCGTTGCCTCCGCGGCCGTGGAATCCAAATTGCCCGTAGGCTCATCTGCAAACACGATCGTAGGCTTGCCTGCAATGGCACGCGCGACCGAAACACGTTGCTGCTGGCCCCCGGAAAGTTGATGAGGTCTTCGCGCCGCTAACTCGGCGATTCCGAGCGCCCCCAGCACGTCGAGTGCGCGCGCATTTGCGTCAGCCAGCTCAACACCGCGATGTCGCAATGGCACGACGACGTTCTCGAGCACCGAAAATTCGGGCAACAAAAAGTGAAACTGAAATACGAAGCCAAAGTGCTCACGCCTTAGAAGTGCGCGTTCATCGTCAACAAGTGAGGACGTGCATCTCGAAGCAAACCACGTTTCGCCGGATGTTGGCCGATCGAGCGCTGACAAGAGATAGAGCAGCGTGCTCTTGCCGGAGCCGCTGTACCCCGTCAGCGCAACAAATTCGCCTTGGTCCACGGAAAAGCTGACATCGTCCACCGCTCGCGTTCGCACCTCGCCAAGCTCGCGCACAACGCTTCGGCATTCGAGCACCGTCATACTTGCCCTCGAAGTACGTCCACCGGCTC
>JAHFDX010000448.1:0-627 GCA_023248785.1 Myxococcales bacterium | reverse complement strand
CGCGACGCCTGCCATGCGGGGATGGCGCTCGCCAAAAGCCCAACCGCGCTCGCAAAGGCAACCGCCAGAAGATATTGAATCGGCGATTCCCAGATGAGCCACGTGTCCAAGTGCAGAAATGTCTCACCTGAAGTTACCTTTGTGTGCCGTAACGTATCGAGCGCAAAGTGCCCGAGCACACCTCCAACGCCGGCGCCCGCAAGAGCTACAAGCGCGCCTTGCACGAGCACGATGGTGAGCACGTCACGGCCCGTGAATCCCATGCTTCGAAGGATGGCAAAATCGCGACGCTTCTGAAGCACCATCATGATTTGAATCGACAAGATGCCAAAGCCTCCAACGGCAAGCAGGGCAGCGATGACAAATCCGATGATCTGGTTTTGTTGTGCGAACAGACCAAGAAAATTTGCGTTTTGCTCGCGCCAACTTTCACAGCGGTACCCGACCGACTGTTCAATACGCCGACTATAATTATCGGCTTGTTCAGGATCGACGACGCGAATTTCAATTCGATCGACGCTATCGCCTCGCCCCAAGATGGCCTGACCGGCACGAAGGTGAACGTAGATACGGTTCTTATCGATGGCGTTAACTGCCGTTTCGAAAATGCCGGCCACGTGCAGAACC
>JAHFDX010000015.1 GCA_023248785.1 Myxococcales bacterium | reverse complement strand
GCTCGTGATTACTTCATCGCTTCGTGACTACGCGGCCTTGCGCAGAGTGATCGATGACCTCGATAAGCCGCGACGCCAAGTGTTCATCGAGGCGGCCATCATGGAGCTTGCCATTGAACGGAAAGACTCACTTGGCATTAAGTTTCACGGTGGCATTCCCGATTTCCCGGAGACCGGATCGGTGCTCGTCGGGGGTCTTGACCCAGTGCAATCGGCGACCGCCGTTTCATCCGCAGGACTTTCGTCAAACTCGCTTCAGAACTTTGCTCTAGGTCTTCGCGGGCCAAGCATCCCTGGCAGCGAAACCACATTTGGGGTGAGTGTTCCCGCGGTGGGCGTGCTCCTGGACATGATTGCCACCTCGCGCGATACCGACGTGCTTGCGACGCCGCACATCTTGGCGACCGACAATATCGAAGCAAAGATCCGTGTAGGCGATCAGGTTCCGCAACAGACGAACGCAGGATTTACCGGTCTTCCTCTCGGTCTTCCCGGCTTCGGTGCTACCGGCGCTACGGGCTCGACAGGCATCCCTTCGTTTGGAGGGGGCATGGGTATGGGAGGGCTTCTCAAATCGGGCATCACCATCACCATCAAGCCTTCGCTTAACGAATCCGATGAAGTGCGTCTGGCGATCGTGGAAACCATCAGCGAGCCCACCGCACCGGAAGGTGGCCTTGGCGTGCGCGGGTTGCAAGAGCGCGAAGCCTCGACAACGCTCACTGTGCGTGATCAGCAAACCGTGGTGATTGGAGGGCTTGTGCGTTCAAAGCAGGAGCGCACCGTAAGAAAAGTCCCAATTTTAGGCGATATTCCACTTCTCGGCGCGCTGTTTCGTCAGACGCAGAACTCGTCTGCGAAGACAAACCTCGTCCTTGTGATGACGCCGCACATCATCCGCGAACAGGATGATCTGCGCCGCGTGTTTGAGCGCAAGATGCAGGAGCGGCAAGAGTACCTCGATCGCTACGCAGTGTTTTCCGACGACAGCACCTACGACCCGCCAAAAGACACCTCGCGCATGATCGGCCCACTCGAAGACATTCGGCAGACGATGGATCGCATTGAGGAGAAGAAGAAGCTCAACGAGATCTTGAACCCGCCGCTCAAAGGGCACAAGCCGGTGCAACCGCTCGAGCTCCCGGGTCCAACGCGTTCGTCCGGGGGTTCATCCGACACACCACCAGGTCCCGATAAGCCTCCAAAGATCGATGTGAAACCGCCCACACGAAGCCTCCTTAAAGTGGAGCCATGAACGAAGCTGCATTTCTTGGCGAAATTCTCATGCGTCGCGGCGTGATTGAAAGCGGCCGGCTTGAGGCGCTTGTGGGCACCGTGCGCGAGCGCGGCGGAGATTTCCTTGATGTCGCAATCGCTCACTCGGTTAACGAGTTCGCCATGGCGCGTGCGTTGGCTGAGGAAGCGGGCATCGCGTTCGTGGAGAAGTTTGATCACGCGACCATTCCGACGCAGCTGGCCACGCGCGTTCCCATCACATTTGCCAAGACGCACAAGGCGCTCGTGTACGCGGAAGATGAATTCCACGTATTTGTGTTCGTTGCCAATCCGTTTGATGTCGCGATTGCCGATGACTTGCGCGTTCTGTTCAGTCGGCCGGTCGAGGTGTGCGTTACCGGCGCAGTGCTCATCGAAGAAGCCATCAACCGCGTTTACGAACGACAAGCTGGTGGTGGCGAGCTCGAGGGCGACAACGACGAAGGCGAAGGCGACGACGTAGCGGGCGACATTCTCGATTCCGACGACGAAGCGCCCGTCATTCGTTGGGTCAACTCACTGTTTCTTCAGGCGATGAAGGAGCGCGCAAGCGACATTCACATTGAGCCCGAGGAAAAGGAAGTCGTCGTGCGCCTCCGCGTCGATGGCGAGCTTCACGTGGCACGAAGGGCTCCGCGCGCGTTCATGAACAGCATCGTGTCGCGCATCAAGATCGAGAGCGCACTCAACATCGCCGAAAAGCGCCTCCCGCAAGACGGGCGCATCGCAAAAAAAATTGCGGGCAAGAGCTTCGACATTCGCGTAAGCACCGTGCCTACAAGCCGCGGCTATGAACGCATCGTCATGCGTTTGCTCAACAAATCGAGCGTCATGCTGGATCTGCCGCAGCTCGGATTTTCGGCGCGCGACTATGCCCTGATGGACGGCATGATTCGTCGCCCTGATGGTATCATTTTGGTGACAGGTCCTACGGGCTCGGGAAAGACGACTACGCTCTATGCGTGCGTCAATCGAATCAACCATCCGAACATCAACATTCTCACGGCGGAAGATCCCGTCGAATACGAAATTGCGGGCATTCACCAGGTCCACGTTCAGCCGAAGATTGGGCTTACGTTTGCAAGCGCTCTGCGATCATTTTTGCGCCAAGATCCAGACGTCGTCATGGTTGGCGAAATCCGCGACAAGGAAACGGTTGAGATCGCAATCAACGCATCGCTCACGGGTCACCTTGTTCTGTCTACGATTCACACGAACGATGCCGCCGGCGCATTCACACGCCTCATCGACATGGGCACCGAGCCGTTCCTCATTCGCTCGAGCGTGATTGGTATCCTTGCGCAACGGCTCGTGCGCATTCTTTGCCCACATTGCAAGGCTCCGTACGAGGCCGAAGATTTCGAACTGGAAGAGCTCGGTCTCACGCACGAGCGGATTCGAGCGCGGGCACGCCGAAGACAGAAAGAGTCGCGCTACTTTCCGCGCACAGCGATGGAACCGGATCCGATTGACACCTTCGATTTTTCGAAGCGCCCCGTATTTTACAAGGGGCGCGGTTGTGACAAGTGTGTCAATACCGGCTTTGCAGGGCGGCGTGGCATCTACGAACTTCTGTTGATGGACGATGCAGTCGGTCCACTCGTGCTGAAGAACGCCGATGCGAAAACGATCAAGCGTGCGGCCGTGGAAGAGGGAATGGACTCGCTCCGCGATGACGGTGCGCGCAAAGTTCTCGCGGGCATGACGAGCGTCGAGGAAGTTCTCGCGGCCACGCAAGAAGACGTTGAGTTCGATGCGGCGCCGGCGTCTACCTCGATGCCGCAGATCCCAGTGTCGGCGAGGGCCTAAGCCATGGCGGTCTTCGAATACCACGGCATCTTCGTTGCGTCGGGCAAGCGGACGAAGGGTATTCGCGACGCCGACAATGTTAAGGTGCTGCGCTCCGTCTTGAAGCGGGATGGCGTGCTTCTCACGCAAGCTCTGGAAGGTAAAGCCTCGGGCGACGAATCGAAGTTCACCTCGACGCTGTTTCGCAATGCCAAACCTGACGACGTCGCGATGATGACGCGGCAGCTCGCCACGCTCGTGATGGCAGGCATTCCGTTGGTCGAGGCGGTGGGTTCCATGATCGAGCAAGTCGACAAACCCGATCTGCGTCATGCGCTCACCCAGATTCGCGACAACCTGAACGAGGGGACCGCCTTTGCGAAAGCGCTCGAAGCGCACCCGAAGTTGTTTCCTCCGCTGTACGTGAACATGGCTGCCGCCGCAGAAGCGTCGGGCACGCTTGAACAAGTGCTCGATCGATTGGCTGATTTTTTGGAGAGCCAGTCGAAGCTGAAGGGCAAGGTTGGGTCCGCCATGGCCTACCCGGCGCTCATGATGATCATCAGCACGGTGCTTGTCGGAGTGATGATGACGACGGTCGTCCCGAAGATGACGGAGATCTACGCGAACCTCGACAAGGCGCTTCCTTGGTATACGCAGGCGCTCATCACGGTGTCGAAGATCGTAGGGTCTGCGTACATGCTGGGGGCGATCTTAGCGACCGTCCTTTTCAACTTGATTCGACGCACGCTCGTCGTTCGGCGCAGTGCGCCCAAAATCAGCAAACCGGGGGAAGTCCACGGTGCGGAGTGGCTCATTGCGTCGGCGTTCCTTGTGGTCATAGCCCTTGGCCTCGCGTTTTATGTGGAGAGTGCCCTCAAGTACGTTGGCGGCATCGGAATCGGCCTTGTGCTCGGCTTTTTGTTGTCGTTTTTCGTGCGCTTCCTTGAGAAACCCGAGGGTCAACTGTGGAAAGATTCGTTACTTCTCAAGTTACCTATTTTCGGCGATCTATTTCGAATGATTGCGGTTTCTCGATTTGCCCGCACGCTCTCGACGTTGCTCAAGAGCGGTGTTCCGCTTCTGAACGCCATGAACATTGTGAAGGCTGTTCTTGGCAATGCGCGCCTTCAAAAAATCATCGAAGAGGCAGCGTCAGAAATTCGCGAAGGCGAATCGATTGCAACGCCGCTGAAGCGCAGCAAAGAGTTTCCACCGATGGTTACACACATGGTTGCCGTCGGCGAAAAGAGCGGACAGCTTGAGACCATGCTCGAGAACGCAGCGAAGGCCTACGATTCGCAAATCGAAAATCGAGTGGCGGCCATGACGAGCTTGCTTGAGCCTCTGATGATGGTGCTGATGGGCGGTGTGATTGGGTTTATCGCGTTTGCGATCTTGATGCCGCTCGTGAACATGAATGCGCTCGGAGACATGCCGGCGCCATGATTTTCCGTCGTCGTCGCGAACCAGGTGTGTATCTGCCTTGGGAGCGGAAGAAGGGCTTTGTGGGTGCGCTTGCCCGAACGCGCATTCGTCAGGTGCTCATCGCCGTTGCTGTCGTTATGACCATTGTGTTTCTCCGTCGGCGCGAAGAGTACGCAGCTAAGGTGAGGTCGACACGTGCTTCGATTGCAACGGCGACGCGAGCACTGTTCGCATATCGAGCGGATCATACGAGCGAGTGTCCACGCGTTTGGGCGGATGTGGTTGCGGAAGGGTACGCACGCCGTGTCCCTCTCGACGCGTGGGGACGGCCCCTGCGCCTGGTGTGTCCGGGAAGGCGCGACCCGCAATCGTTCGACGTGTTAAGCGACGGTCCCGACGGGCTTCCATACGGGCTCGATCGAATCGAATAATAATGGACAAGAATGGTTACAAAAGCAGGAGAGGTTCATGAATAATCCCAAGTTGTTCCGAGGGCGCAGGCGCTTTCGAGCTTCGGCCCGAGGCCTAAACCTCGTCGAGATCATCATCGTCATCACCATTCTTGGGTTGCTGCTCGGCACGATTGGCTACTTCGTGGCCCAAAACGCCGCCAAAGCGCAGCACGACCTCGCGCAAGGCGATGCGCAGCGAATTCACGGTCAGATCGGCATCTGGAAAATGCAAAACCCCGATGGCGAGTGCCCGACGATCGACGAACTCAAAAAGGCGAAGCTCCTCAAAGCCGACCAAGAGCCCAAGGATCCATGGGGCAATTCATGGAAAATCGTCTGCGCCGATGGCGACTACGTCGTGACCTCGCCCGGCAAGGACAAGGCCGACCCATCCGACGACATCCGCTACCCCGCGGCGAAGAAGTGAGGTGAAGTTGTGAGCCTAGCTAGCTGGTGTCACTCGCGAAGCCTGAGTGGTTTTCGCCAAGACCGAGCGATGGCTAGGAGGGCGAGCGAGGAATACTCCCGTATTTTGAGCGAGCTCGACGACGCCAGTGCGAAGGGCTCGGCGAAAAACACCAGGCTTCGACGACGCGGGGTCACGCTCGTGGAGCTGCTTGTCGTCATTGCGCTGATCGGCCTCATTACGGCCACCCTCATTTCTGGCATGAGTGGGACCGCGTCGGCGAAGCTCGGTCGATCGACGACCACGCTGACCGGCGCCATTCGTGTTTCGTACTTCCACGCCACGGCGCGTTCGAAGACATCGCGTATCGTTTTTGATTTGGACAACGGCACGTACTGGCTTGAGGAGAGCGAGAGCCCCGTGCTCGTGCAAACGAAAGCCATCGATCCGAGTGGCGCATCCCAGGCTGCTCTTGAGGCGGAAAAAACGGCGCAATCTGAAGGCGAGCGCCTCACGATGCCGCCACCTGTCGCCAAACCAATGTTTTTGCCGGCGCGCTTTACATTCGTGCTGGACGATTCGAATGCGAAGAAAGATGAGGAGAGTGGAAGGGTCGCGCTTCTGTCGGGCATTCGTTTCAAGAGCGTGCAGACCGCGCATGATGACGTGCCGCGCACAAGCGGCCGCGCGGTTCTTTACTTCTGGCCTGGTGGGCAAACCGAACAAGCATCGATTCAACTCCAAATTGGAAAAGCCGGTGAGGTGAGCGACGGTGCGGTTCTCACGATCGAGACCGCGCCGCTGACGGGAAAGGCGACAGTAAAGTCAGGCGCCCAGGAGTTGAAACTGCCAGAGAACGACGAGGCTGCTTCTGAACGCGAGGATCCAGGCCGATGAAACATCGAAGCCGCGGATTTTCTCTTCTCGAGGTCACGGTGGCCGTTGGCATCTTGAGTCTTGCCATGACCCTCATCTTGACTGGGCAAGCGGGACTTGCCGCGGCCAATAGCAGCGCTGCCAAGATGAGCAAGGCGACCACGCTCGGTCGTTGCCGCATGACGGAAATCGAAGAGAAATTGCTCAAGTACGGTTACACAGAAACCGACGAGACCGACTCGAGTGACCAGTGCTGCCAAGACGACGATTCGCCCGGGTTTTCCTGCGAATGGAAAATAGAACGCATCGTGTTACCAAATCCCGGGTCGGGCCTTAGCGCAGATGGTGGGACAGGTTCGAGTGCGCTTTCGGCCATCACGGGAACAGCGGATAGCCTCGCAGACGGAGGCTCCGCGCCGCTGCCAACGAATTTCGATGGCGGGCTCCAGAGCCTTGGGCAAGGCGTTGCAGGTCAGTTCGGCACTGCGGGCGCGGACGGCATCATGTCGATGGCATTCACGCTCGTGTATCCGACGTTGAAACCCGTTCTTGAGAACAGCATTCGTCGCGTGGGTGTCACGGTGAAGTGGAACGATGGTGAAGAGCCGAGAACGTTTGTTCTTGAGCAGTACCTCGCCGACCCAAGGCGAACGGGGATGGGCGGCGAGGTTCAATTCTCGGCCGACGGAGGGATCATCGGAGCTCCGACGATGCCGTCGATCCCAGGACTGACGTTGCCCGGGACCGGCGCCGCTTCAACGGGGAAGCAGTAATGAGCGTCGCGGAAGAGTCCCCCACCTTTGGTTCCTCCCCCGTAGGGGGAGGGGGCGAGGTCTTAGGTGTTGTAACTGGTGTGGGAAGAATCAAAGGTGGGGGGAGCCACCGCGTGCTCGATCGCGGAGTCACGCTCTTCGAGGTGCTCCTTTCGCTTACCATCCTCGCCATGATGTCGATGCTCATCTACGGCGTCTTCGAAGGCTTGAGTCGCAGCCGAAAGTCGGAAGCCGCACGAAGCGAGCGCACGCGCCAAGCCCGTGCTGCGCTCGATCGCGTGACGCGAGAAATGCAAGGCGCGTTTCTCTCGCTCCATCAGCCTCCGAATCAAGTGCAGTGGACACGCATGACCGGGTTCATGGCGAAGGGCAGCAGCACGACTTCCCGCGTCGATTTTACGGCGTTTGCACATCGTCGCGTAGACACCGATGCCAAGGAATCGGACCAAGCCGAGATTGGTTACTTCGTCGTGCGGGACCCGAAATCTCCTGACGACAAATTTGATTTGGTGAGGCGCGAGCAAACGCCCATCGATACTGACATCGCCAAGGGCGGCATTGTTCAGGTGATCGCCGAAGACGTCGAGGAATTTCATCTTTCCTTCTTCGATCCGGCAAATCAGCAATGGACGGACACGTGGGACTCGTCGATGACCAACATGCACTTTGGGCGCATCCCGCTTGAAGTGCGCGTCACGCTCGTGCTGAAGGAGCGACCACCCTCGAAACGTGTCCGCCTCACCACGAAGTTCATGCTTCCGCTCCAGCAACCCTTGAGCTTCGGGGTGCCGCGATGACGTCTCGCGCGCGGCGACGAAAGGCCCGTGCACGTGAGCGCGGTGTTGCGCTCGTTTTGGTGATTGGTGCCATCACGATGATGGCGACCATGTTTGCGGAGTTTCAGGAAGAGACCGGCGCCGAGTTCGCGGCTGCCCTCTCTTCGCGCGACAGCGTGCAGGCCGAATACAATGCGCGTAGTGCGCTCAATCTCGGGCGGCTCATTCTTTCGACCGAGCCAACGATGCGCAAAGGCCTTGCACCCATCTTCATCATGATGAAGCGCACGCCTCCCCAACTCCCGATTTGGGAGTATGCGGACCTCCTGCTCGGCGCGTTCAATTCCGGTGATTCGGCGGACGGTTTCGCGCGCGTAACCAGTCTCGACATGACGGGGGCCAAGAACATTGGTCTAAAAACAGGTCGATTCGAGTTACAAATTGTCGACGAGGATTCCAAGATCAACGTCAATGGCGGTGGCTCGAACGTGATCGCGCACATGCGCCTTGCCCAACAGTTGATGGCTCACATGGCACCGCCCAATTACAACCCGCTGTTCGAGGCGCGCGACGTAAATGGCGATTTGCACGATAGGTTCACGATCTGCTCTGCCATTCTCGATTGGGCGGATATGGACGAACAAGCCTTCAACTGCAACATGTCTGCGCAAGGAAGTGTAAGCGGCGGCATCGAAGACACGTACTACGCGCTTCTCAAGAAACCTTACAAGCGCAAGAACGCACCCTTCGACTCGCTCGAAGAGCTTCGCCTTGTTCGCGGCATGAGCGATCGCTTTTGGGGCACCTTTATCGACCCTGATCCAACGAACCCGAAGAAGCGCAACCTCACGGTGTGGGGGCAGGGCGCCATCAACGTCAACTCCGCGAATGCAGCGACCATTCTGTCGATCGTGTGCTCTGGCGCGGTGCCGAACACGGAGCTTTGTACAAACCCGGCTCAGATGGCGTCGTTCGTGAGCACGGTCTCGATGGCGAAGGCGTTTAGCATGGGGGCCCCACTTTTTGGGTCTCCGCGCGAGTTCATCAATACGCTGAAGGGCAAAGGGATGCTCGGACCTATGTTGACAGGAATGGGAATCAAGCCAGTTACATTTACTTCCGATTCCGAATTCGCCAAGTCGCTCTCGACAGAAAGCAAAGTGTTCTCCATCTACGCGGTCGGTGTAGCAGCGAGGACACCAAAGAAAAAAGAGGGCGAAACGATCATCCCAGCGCCAACGTCATCATCAGACGGGCCGCCCCCGCCACCAAGACCACCTCCGAACGAGGCGCGCATTCGTGTGCACGCAGTGATCGACATGCGTCCACCGGACCCGTCGGCGAGTGGGATCACAACGCCGCCGCCGGCGTCCACAACGTCGTCATCATCTGCCGCGACTCCACTGACCGCGCAATCGCTCGCGTCAGGCGGACAGCTTGTCTATTTCCGTATCGAATAGCATCGAGGAAAGCCATGGCGCTCTGGGTAGGAATCGATATCGGGTCAGCAAGTGTGAAGGTCGCGATCTTGCGCGGCAATGTGCGTCGCCTCGAGCTTGTGGGTGCAGGCAGTGCGGACATCGCGATCGACGGCGAGGGAAGACAAGCGGCTGCAGTCTCCCAAGCACTTCTCGCGGCGCTGCAAGGCAAGGCGCTGGGAGGCTCGGACGCGGTTGCGGTTGCCGTTGATGGATCCAAATCGACCGTCAAGCGCCTTACGCTTCCGCCCAGTGCGCAACGGCAGCTCGAACAAATTTTGCCCTTCGAACTCGACTCCGTGGTTCCGTTCGACATGAGCGAGGCCGTATTCGACTACCTTACGACCACAAGCTCGGCATCCCCCGAGCAGCTTTCCGTTCTCGTTGCGGTCGCAAGAGTGAGCGACGTCAGAAATGCGATCGAGCTCGTCAAAGACGTCACACGAGCCGAAGCCGAACGTGTGTGCGTGGGCGCTTTTGCCCTTGCGTCGCTCACACTTCTTTCGCCAACCGACGTCTCAACAACCGCCGTGCTCGATATTGGCGCGCGGTCCACCGACCTTCTCGTGATTCACCAGGGCGAGCCCGTTTTCGCGCGCACGATTAGCGTTGGAACGTCCGGCCTTCCAGCGCAAGCCGAGCGCCTCGCCCGCGAACTTCGTCTGTCGTTCGGCACCCATCGCGCCCAAGGGGGGACTCCCATCGAGCGGTGCATTCTTGTCGGCGGCGGCGCATATGTGCCTGGTGCAGTTTCATTTATATCGCGTGAACTTCAAGTGCCGGCTGACACACTGACGCAGGTCGCTTGCGAGATCACTCTTGCGGGCCCCGAGTTTCCGCCGGAGCTGCCGAGGTTCGCGAAGGCCATCGGCATTGCCTTGTCGCTCTCGGGGAAGGTGCCGAGCTTCAACCTTCGCCGGGGTCAGCTCGCGTACGAACGAGGCTTTGGGTGGCTAAGAGAAAAGGTGCCGGTGCTTTCCGGCCTTGGTGCGGCGCTTTTCGTGAGCTTTTCGCTCGCATCGTGCGTTTCACTTCGCATGCTCGGCAAACGGGGCGAAGCGCTGCGGGAACATCTTGGTGCGACCACGGAACAAGTCCTCGGAGAACGAACTGATGACCCGACCCGTGTCGAGGAGTTGCTCGAAGACCAAGCGGGAACGTCGGATGAGGATCCCTATCCGCATGCCGACGCATTCGATGTGATGGTCAAGTTATCTGACTCCGTTCCTGAGGACATCAAACACGATATCGAAGAGCTCGACGTGCGAGCGGGACGCGTGCTCATTCGAGGCATTGTCGATACGCCAACGCAGGTTGACAAAGTGAAAGATGCGCTGAGCGCACAACGTTGTCTCGCTGATGTGAAACAAAAGGGGATTACCCAGCAACCCGGAACGAGCCGTCAAAAATATGAACTCGAGGCAGAGCTGCGCTGTCCCGAAGACGTCAAGACCAAGGGTGGAGCTGCTGCGCCCTCGGCAAGTGTGGGAGGTAAGTGATGGCAATCTCCCAGCGTGATCGAAGAGTGTTGAAACTCACCGGCATTGTGGTCCCGATCGTTCTCGTTGTGATCGGAGCCGTGTACATGCGAATCCGCATCGTGTCCGAAACGAAGTCGAACGCGAGTCTTGCCGCCGCGATCACCAACGTTGAAGACGCTCGCGGTCGGCTGCAGGAAGCGCGGCAAAAGAAGCAGGCCGTGCTCCAGCGCTATCAGAACAAGGCTCCGAGCCTTAGCAGTTACCTCGACGAACAGGCTCGAGCCGAGAAGCTCGATGTGATGGACCACAACGATCGCGCTGAGGTAAAGATCGGCAAACGCTACGTTGAGCGCCATCACGTGATGCACTTGAAGAAGTCGGGCATGCTCGGCATCGCGAAGTTCATGGAGCGCATCGCATCGAGCCAGCATCCGTTGGCATTCACGCGACTCAACATTCGCAAGCGAAGTGGAGAGCAAGATTTATACGACGTCGAGTTGGGAGTTTCGGCCTATGATCGCGCGGAGGCGTCGAGCAGTGCCGCAGGCCCTGGAAAGGCCGATGGAGGCGCACCATGAGCACGTGGCGAAAAGCGGTTCCGTACGTGGCGCACGGGCTCGCGTTCGCGGTGTCCTTTATATTTTTCATACCTACGGTATTTCCCTACGACGTCATCAAAGACCGCGAGATCGCGAAGTTCAACGCAAGGCAAAAGCCGGGACAGCGGCTCCAAGTTGGGTCCATCTCCGGATATTGGTTTAGTGGCGTCGAACTTCGCAATGTGAGTTTCACGCTCCCGAGCGCATCCCCGACGCAGGCAGCCTCCGAACTCAAGGCGTCCGCGGTGCGCGCGCGGTTCCAAATTCTTCCGCTCTTTCTTCTGCGGCGTGCGGTCAAAGTATCGGCCGAAGCGATGGGAGGAACGCTGGAAGCAAAATACGTTAAGAGCAGTTCCGATTCGAACATCGAGCTTCACGTGAAGGATCTCGACGCGAGCGAAGTGGGTCCTTTGAAGGATCTCTTTGGCGGCTTGCCGATTGCCGGCAAGGTCTCGGCAGATGCTGAACTCCAATTGCCTGAAAACAAAATATCCAAGGCCAACGGGACATTGCAAGTTGAGCTGACCGACATGGTTCTTGGCGACGACAAGGCGATGGTTCAAGGCTTCGCGGTGCCGAAAGTGGGCATGGGCACCACGACGATCTCGGCGGAAGTGAAGGAGGGCACGGCGAAGATTGCGCGTTTTGCAACCGGAGGCAGAGACCTCGACCTTCAAGGCGAGGGGAAGGTAAGGCTTGCGGATGGTTCAGCCGCGGACGCAACGATCGATCTTACCCTGCGGTTCAAGTTCACCGATGCGCTTCGCAAGCGGAACGAAAAGACACAGAATCTCTTCGGCGCTCCCGGTGGGGGAACTCCAGGCGCGATTGAATATGTTCCGATCTTGAAGGTGTCGAAAACCGCGGAGGGCTATTACGGATGGTCCGCGAGGGGATCGCTGCAAAATCCGCAGTTTTTGCCTAACCAACTTGCAGATGCATCGCTCAGCAAAAAGGGTACGAAGTGACCGCGAGATTGATTGCCGTCGTCCATTTGCCTCCTTTGCCGGGCAGTCCACGCGCGATCCCACTTGCAGATGTGGAACGAACGGCACTCTCGGATGCACGCGTTCTGGTGGACGCGGGCTACACGCGGCTACTCGTCGAGAACTTTGGCGACGCACCGTTTTTCAAGAGTGACATCTCGCCGCTCACGACGTCGTGCATGACGCGTGTTGCACTTCGCCTTCGCGATGCGTTTCCGAATATCGAACTCGGCATCAACGTTCTTCGCAACGACGCCATCGCCGCGCTTGGGATTGCTCGCGCGGTGGGTGCAAGTTTCATTCGTGTGAACGTCCTCACCGGAGCACGCGTGACTGACCAAGGCGTCATCGAAGGCATTGCTGCGCGGTTGCTGCGCGAACGAGCCGTTTCGATGTCGGCGATTGCCATTTATGCGGACGTCGATGTGAAACACTCCGCGCCCCTTGCGCCGTATCCACTTGAACAAGAAACTCACGACGTCATCGATCGCGGTCTCGCCGATGCGGTTCTCGTTACGGGTGAGGGCACGGGGCGCTCGGTTGACTTGCAGAAGCTCGAAATGGTGAAGCGCGCGGCAAAGGGGAAGCCCGTCCTCGTGGCGAGCGGTGCGACCGTTGAAATGTTACCGGAGATCGCACAATTCGCAAACGGCGTGATCGTGGGGAGCGCGGTGCGTGAGGAGGGCACGGCCGGTCACCCCGTCGATCGTGTGCGCGCAACGCGATTTCGAGAGGCGTTCTTGGGGGCGTTTATTACCTAACGTAGGCAACATCACCGCGAGGCAGCATCACCGCTATAGGTGGACGAGCATTCTGCCGTTGATCGCTTGGGAGGATTTCTATGCGAACGCGGTTCGTCTGTACGGCTCTGCTCTTAATCACGAGTTCTGCCGCTGCGGCCCCTTACTGTTTTTCGACGAATACGCCCGGTGCGAACACGAGGGGCTTCAGCGTTCGATCGGAAATCTACAAGGCGTTTCAAGCGGAAGTTGCGGAGAGTCCAACCAAGACCCTTCCGATCATCCCGGGTAGCAAGGCACCGGTGAATGGAACGTCGAAAGAGGAGCGTCTTCGAACCG
This sequence comes from Myxococcales bacterium, assembly GCA_023248785.1. Taxonomy (GTDB): domain Bacteria; phylum Myxococcota_A; class Polyangia; order Polyangiales; family Polyangiaceae; genus JAHFDX01. Next base: position 3,304 of record JAHFDX010000015.1, on the reverse strand, counting down.
CGTTCGACATTCGCTCCAGTTCCAAGCCGCTCATCATTGCCGTGGGTCGCTTCGGCGATCCTTATGGCGGAGGTACACCGATCGTTACGCTCAAGAAGCTCGACTATCCTTCTTCGTATACGGAGTTTGGCGAGAACGAGGTGAACGTTGGAGTCCACCTGTGTTGGGTGACAGATCGCCTGTCAACGACCAGTAACTGATCTGTCAACGATCTCCTGTCCTGCACCCCGTCGGGCGCTTCGAGCTCTACGTACAGATCAAGAACATGACCCGTAACGCTCCTTCAGTGAGCCGTGGGATTAAGAGCCAGCGGTACTCGAGATCTCCCGCCTCTTTCGACCTTCGGCGAGAATCGATTGCACATGATCGGTCGCGAGTGATCGATACCGCGACCGCATCGAGTCGAGCATGGCTTCCTCGTCGACCGACTCCTCTGCCACTACCGGTGGTGGAGTGGACAGTGATGCAGCGAGCGGCGGTGGAACGGCCGAGTCCCCCACAACATGGATTTCCGCCGCGCTAACGGACTCAACGTCCTCCACCGTGTCTGTTGCCAGCGGTGACGCTACCGCTGCCCGTGGCAACGGTGGAGGCATGCGCCGCGAGATCGGCTCAGGGGGCACACTTGAAATGCGTGCGACGTTCGGCGGAACGCTGATGCGTTGGCTCGGTTGCGAATATTCCCCGCGTCGTTCATTCGCGCGCTCGAGAAACTCTTTCGAGCGCGGATCCACGCGCGCGAGCTTCACAGCCAAACCGGTTTCGCCCCATGGCGTCTGCTCAAGGAACCCAACGACGCGACCTTCCCCTCGAACTAGAACCGTTCCGTCCCGCAAACAGAGCTCAAAACGCAGAACAACACCTTCGGGCTTCTTTTGCGCGCCAAGCAGCAGAATCGTGCTTCGAGTCATCGTTCTCAGATCGTGCTCAAAGAACTCTTCCTCGGTGGAATAGGGACGAATCACGCGAATCGCGACGGGCGGCCTTGAGGGGGTGACCATGGCGTGGATCCTATCGTGCGCCTTGCAAATGGATGCATATTTCGAAGTCGCTTTCGTGCGAGGTTGTACGACCTCCCTCACCTCGTTCGCGATACTCTGGGTCGTCATGGAAACGGTGCTCATTGTCGGATCGGGTGCGCGAGAACATGCACTCGCGCGCGTGTTCGCAAAGCGAGCACGGGTGTTCGTGGCACCTGGCAATGCCGGGACTTCAGAAGTTGCGGAAAATGTATCGATCGACGTAACCAATACCGAAGCCCTTGTTGCGTTCGCAGTTGAGCGCAGGGTGGACCTTGTCGTGGTAGGTCCCGAGCTTCCGCTCTCACTTGGGATCGTTGATGCGCTTTCTGCACGCAACATCCCCGCATTTGGTCCTACGCGCGCGGCGGCGGCCCTCGAGTCGTCAAAAATTTTTATGAAGGAAATCCTGCGATCCGCGGGTGTTCCTACCGCTGCATTTCGTGTGTTCGAACGTGCAAACGACGCTATCTCCTATGTGCGGACTTCGAATCGACCTCTCGTCGTGAAGGCCGATGGGCTTTGCGCTGGCAAGGGCGTGGTTGTTGCGCGCGATGCCGACGAGGCGGAGCAAGCCATTCGCATGATGATGGTCGATCGCGCATTTGGTGATGCCGGTGAGCGCGTAGTGATTGAGGAAACGTTGGTAGGCGAAGAAGCGAGTTTTCATGTCCTTTGCGACGGCGTGTGCGCGATGGCTCTTCCGCCCGCGCAAGATCACAAGCGCATCTTCGATGCAGACCGTGGACCCAACACCGGAGGCATGGGCGCTTATGCCCCGGCACCCGTCGTGTCGAGATCCGTATCGGAACAGGTGATGTCACGCATCATTGAGCCCACGCTCTCAGCCATGGCCAAAGCAGGCTGTCCGTTTCGCGGTGTTCTTTTTGCGGGATTGATGATCGACGGAAGCGATCCCCACGTCCTCGAGTTTAATGTGCGTTTCGGGGATCCTGAAGCCGGCGTGCTTTCCGCCATGGTATTTGACGACTTGGCTGATCTCATTGATGCCTGCACGCGCGGGGCCTTGAAAGAAACCCGCATTCGGCCAACAACCTCGGCAGCGTTGTCTGTTGTCTTGGCTGCGGATGGGTATCCCGTAAATGTAACATTGGGGGATGCGATTTGCGGTCTCGACTCGCCGATGCCCGAGGGCGTGCACGTCCTTCATGCGGGGACCGCGCGTGCCAAAGACGGATCGGTTGTAACGTCAGGTGGTCGCGTTCTTAACGTTGTGGGTACGGGCAGCTCGCTGCAAGATGCATGGGCGTGTGCGTATTCGGGAGCGAAGCTCATCTCTTTCCGCGGATGCCAACTGCGAACCGATGTCGGTCACCGCGCGCTTCGTTCGGAACGTATGGCGTAGTACCTTCCAGTGATGGCCCTCGTCGCACCGCTCACACCGCTTCGCTACGATCTCAGTCGGCTTGACGGAAGTCTTAGCCTTGTGGTCGCTCCGCCCTACGACGTGATCGATGCCGAGTATCGCGAACGATTGTGTGCGCAGCATCCTCACAACGTTGTTCGTCTCATCCTGCCCGACGGAGAAGGCGACGCAAAGTACGAATGCGCTGCGTCGATCCTTCGTCAATGGACCCTAGCCGGTGTGCTTGCGCGCGACTCCCTACCTGCCTTCTACCGATACGATCAAAGCTTCGTGATTCCGGGCGGGACGACGCGAATGACAAGGCGCGGATTTCTCGCCCTTGTGCACGTCGTACCGTACGAAGAGCGGGTCATCCTTCCGCACGAACGCACGCTCTCGGGACCGAAGGAGGATCGCCTCAAGCTCTTTCGCGCGACGAAGACCAACCTGAGTCCCGGCTTCATGCTGTATCGCGACTCGTCACGTACGATCGACAGTGCCATCGATGACGCGAACGTTCTGACTGAGTTCGCGACTGAAGACGGGGTCGAACACCAAGTCGCGAAGGTTACAGATCCGGATCGCATCCAAACCGTTGTGAAGGAACTATCGAAGCTGTCGTTGCTCATCGCCGATGGGCACCACCGATACGAAACCGCACTTCGGTACTTCCAGGAAACTGAATCGGCACTTGCGTCGCCGTCAAAGCAAACTGCGCCCCATCGCTACTTCATGGTGTTCTTGGCAAATGAAGCCGATCCGAATCTCGTCGTGTTTCCAACGCATCGCCACGTTCACTCGGTTCCGTCGTTTGATCCCGTGCGCTTGCGTGAAGTCGCGCGCCGTACGTTCACGCTTGCCGACTTGCCGAAGGGAGCGTCCGCCGAGGTGATTGCGCGCGAGCTCGACGTGGCGAAGG
>JAHFDX010000447.1 GCA_023248785.1 Myxococcales bacterium | reverse complement strand
CGGCAGCCGCCTTCATGGCGGCATGAATGGCGTCCTTCGACAGCGGTTTGTCGGACTCAAACGTAAGATCAACGATGCTCACGTCCATCGTCGGAACGCGGATCGCCTGTCCATCGAACTTCCCCTTCAGCACAGGGATCACTTCCGAAACGGCCTTCGCAGCACCGGTCGATGAGGGGATCATGTTCATGGCGGCGGCACGGGCTCTTCGCAAATCGCCCTTTCGGTGCGGGATATCGAGAACTGCTTGGTCGTTGGTGTACGAGTGCACGGTCGTCATGAGTCCGCGTACGATTCCAAACTGCTCAACCAACACTTTTGCAACGGGTGCGAGGCAGTTTGTGGTGCACGATCCGTTCGACAGGAGGTGATCGCTCCCTGGGTTGTATTCCTTGTCGTTCACGCCAAGGACGATGGTGCGGTCGTGGTTCTTGGCGGGTGCGCTGATGATCACTTTCTTCGCGCCTGCTGAAAAATGAGGCGCGCACTTTTCCTTGTCGGTGAAGAGTCCTGTGCATTCGAGTGTGATGTCGACGCCGAGGTCCTTCCACGGAAGTTTCCCCGGATCCTTCTCGGCAAGAATGCGTGCGGTGCAAGCCCCAAAGTCGATGGCGTTTTCTTTCGCGGTGGCTCGGTGCGCAGCGCGACGATGGACCGTGTCGTAGTTATAGAGGTGGGCCAACGTCTTTGCGTCCGTCAGATCGTTGATCGCGACGAGTTCGACATCCTTCACACCGCGCTCCGCTAGAATTCGTACCAGGCAGCGACCGATCCGTCCGAAACCGTTGATTGCAATGCGCTTGGCCATGGGGGGCTCCTTCTCGAATGGGGAACCTACTCCCTCTAAAGGCGCCGTCGCAACTGCCGAATTTCGCGCTGAACCGCCAGTTTTCTGGGATCTGGCGTGACAATTGGTACGGCCCGCCTCAAGCTTGCAGTCGGACGAGCCATACTCGATCAGAGCGGCAAGAGGTGAGCCTCACATGATCTCGCGCGTGCACGATCGCAGCGAAGCAGCACGTCTTTTGGCATGTGCACCGCTGTGTGCGGCCGCGTTCGCGAAGGAACTCGGTGTGCCGCGAAGCAGCGTGTACGACGAACTGAAGCGACCCGGGTTGGAGCTGGACAAGTACAGGTAGGGGTGTGCCTATCTTGCTTGCGGGTTAGCCGCATTTCTCACTTTGTTACCGCGATTTCAACGACAAGTTCGCCGTTCCAATCGTGAACGACACGTCGCTAAAGCGCGATTGGAGATCCGGCACAAGGATCTCCTGGTCGATGTTGGCGGGTTCTGTCGAGAGACGAAATCCGTCGAGCTCCCGTTTCCCACCGGAGTGATTCGCAACCGTGAGCTTCACAGCATGGTCGTGCGGCGCTTCCTCAAGCTCAACGGTCTCACCCCAATACGCGCGTCCGCCGCGAATTTCGATCACACGATACACATGATCCGGAAAGAGCAACGCTCGAAGTACCCGTGCGCGCTGTTGCTTCAACAGGCGATCCGCGATTTTTGCGTAGTGGTAGTCACTAATCCAGTTACCCGTTTCGCAGTACCCCATGAAGTCCTTTTCATCCTCGTAGTGTCTGCGCGGATAAGATGGAGGCGGCCCCTGCACTTCAAATCCTTGCACGCCAATCGCGGCATTCGCATAGGGATACTTCGGATCCGGAGCCGGGGGATCCCCGCACGGCGCGTGTCGCAGCCCAAGGGTATGTCCGACTTCATGTACCGCCGCATCCGCTGCAGATTCAGCGACAGATTCAGCGAACAACATGCCAGATAGAGGAGGATCCACTACGGCGAACGCTGTGCGCAACACGGGCAGTCTCCCGGAACCTTTGGCCAAGCCAACTGCGTACGCGGGCTCGCCGTGTGGTAACTTGAATGAAATTCGTGCAGGATCGTTGACAGGAAAAAACGCTACACCAAGGTAGTAGGTTATCGCCTGGAGCCTTGTCGTGCACACGTCGCACGGCCAGCGCGAGGTTCAACTGGTCCGCATCTGCCAGATTTCGCATGGGGCGCTTCCACACCATCGGTTCAATGGTTGTGATCTCGACCCTTTGCACGGGAAACATACTCAACAGCCTTTGCCGCATGCGCTCCGTTGCGAAGAGGCGAAAGTCGATCGATGGCCGTTGCGTGCCCGACTCAACCTGAATCGGGACAATGCGCACCTTGAGTGTTCCTGTCTCACGCAGATCCAGTACGAGAGCTCTTACGTCCGCCGGAAAGCGATGAGCACCCGCGCGTAGGGTGACAGATCCAACGGCTGGGGCAGTTTCGCGGACGCGTAATCGAAGCATCGCGCCGATGGGCACGTCGCTCGCATCAAACGGGATATGAACCTTCGAGTCTGACGAAGACGAAATCGATATCGAGTTTTCGCGCAGGACACGCCGCCCCTTCGCCTCGAACTCCGCCTCGACAGTCACGTCGCGCGGCCCGGCGCTTGTTCCCTTCCTTTCCCTGATGATGGCGTTCACAACTCCGCCTCGACCCACGACTAAGGGTGCACGTTGCGGCGAAAGCGCCTTCCCCTGATCGAACACGAACACTTCCGTTCCTTGATTTAGCGCTACCGAAACAATCTCAGCGTCCGTCGCGTCGGAATAGAGCGCGGCGGGCGCAGGGGCTTGGATCGAAGTGCCGCTACTTCCGGCGAACGCGAGGCTATCCACCCCAAGGGTGGCGACGAGAATGCTCAGCGCGAAGACGGGTTGGTCCAAGCGCCGTTGTCGCATACGTTGCATGTCTGCCTCCTCCCTAAAGCGAAGCGTGTACTCGATTACAATTATGACTTGAGGGCACTCTACCGTCCACCACACCGCGGCAACTCACGGCGGCTGGGTCGGACAATGCAGGTAGGAGTCGCCGTGCCACTCGACAAAAAAAGCCGACGGTTCGAAAGCCCTTCCGAAAAAAATAGCGTTCGTGACCTACGAGCTTGTAGCCGGTTTCGGCGGTCCGCCGAAGATGCTCGCGACGCGGCGCTTTTCCTTTTCCTTCTTGTCTTTGTCGGCATAGGTCGGAATGAAGTGTCGTTCTTTGCGCGGGATTTCGTGGCCCTCGTAGATGGCCTTGATCTCGGCCGCGTCGAGCGTTTCAAGTTCCATGAGCGCCTTGGCCAAGGCTTCAACGCGATCGCGCTTGTCGGCGAGAAGCGCCTCTACCTTGACGTACTGCTCTTGGATAATTCGTCGCACTTCCTGATCAATTTCGCGCGCGGTCTGTTCAGAGTAATCCTGCTGACGTTGCGTGTAATCGCGCCCGAGAAATACCGAGCCTTCTTCTTGTCCGTAGGCGAGGGGGCCGAGCTTATCGCTCATGCCGTACTCGCAAACCATGGCGCGTGCGATCTGCGTGACCATGCGGATGTCGCTTGCAGCGCCGGTGCTCAACTTGCCGAAAAATAACTCTTCGGCGATGCGACCGGCAAGTCCGGAAGCGATCTTCGCTTCGAACTGCTCCTTCGTTCGCGAGATTACGTCACCTCGCGGCAACGCCATGGTGAGCCCAGCGGCACCGCCACGTGGAATGATTGTGACCTTGTGGACCGGATCGTGATCCTCATTCGCGATCATCATCACGGCGTGTCCGGCTTCGTGCACCGCCGTGTTCCATTTCTCGACTTCGGTCAGGACCATCGAACGGCGCTCGGCGCCCATCAGCACCTTGTCCTTCGCGAGCTCGAGGTCGAGCATGTTGACGGCGTCTTTGTCCTGACGTGCTGCGAGGAGGGCTCCTTCATTGACCAGATTTTCGAGATCCGCGCCTGCAAATCCTGGCGTTCCACGTGCAATGACTTCGAGGTCAACATCTGGTGACAGTGGGACCTTGCGTGTATGCACGCGAAGGATCGCTTCGCGGCCGCGAACATCGGGACGCGGCACTGTGATGCGCCGGTCGAAGCGGCCAGGGCGCAAGATCGCAGGGTCGAGTACGTCGGGACGATTGGTGGCGGCGATGATGATGACGCCTTCGTTCGACTCGAAGCCGTCCATCTCGACAAGCAATTGGTTGAGCGTTTGTTCACGTTCGTCGTGGCCCCCGCCGAGGCCTGCACCGCGATGGCGACCTACGGCGTCGATCTCATCGATGAAGATGATGCACGGCGCGTGCTTCTTGCCCTGCTCGAACAGATCGCGCACGCGGCTGGCGCCAAC
>JAHFDX010000446.1 GCA_023248785.1 Myxococcales bacterium | reverse complement strand
CGAGCCGTTTCCTGTGCGCTTGACCAAATGGCCGTACTCGAGCGCTTCAATCGCGAGCGCGTGACGCGCAACCAACCACCACTTCACGTTGGTGTGGGGATCCACACAGGCCCTGTGATCGCAGGGTATGTCGGCAGCTCGAAAGCCCTGAGCTACACCGTCATCGGCGACACCGCGAACACAAGTTCCCGAATATGCTCTACCGCGCTTGCGGGGCAGATCGTCGTAAGCGAATCGACGCTCTCGCTTCTTGGAAATCGCTATGAGTACGATGAACTTGAACCGCAACCGCTAAAGGGCAAAGAACATCCCATGCGTCGGTTTGTCATTCTTCGCTCGCGTGCTGCAATGGCCACGGCCGCAAGTTCGCCACCTGGCTGAAAATGACACAAACGATGTTACCTTTCGAAGAACCGCTCGCGGCGTTGCGCTCCCAAGTTGCATCGCTACGGGCACTTTCGGCGGAAGAACCTGAGTGGAATGCCCCTCTTGCTGAACTCGAAGCGCGTCTCGATGCATTAACGCACGAGGTGTACGGCGCGCTTTCGGCGTGGGAAAAGGTTCTTCTGTGCCGTCATCCGCAGCGTCCGACGACGATGGACTACATTGCTGGTCTCTTCGACGAGTTCATCGAGTTGCACGGTGACCGCGCTTTTGCCGACGATCGCGCAATTGTTACCGGGCTTGGTCGATTTGGCGGACGAAGCATCGTCGTCGCTGGCCATCGCAAAGGTCGCAACGCGCGGGAAAATGCCGAGCGTCATTTCGGTATGGCCCACCCCGAGGGGTATCGAAAGGCTGCTCGCCTCTTCGACTTGGCGGATCGTTTTTGCCTGCCGATTCTAACGCTCATCGATACGCCTGGCGCATACCCTGGAATTGGCGCCGAAGAACGCGGACAAAGCGAAGCGATCGCAGAGTGCATTGCCACTCTTACGCGCGTACGCGTTCCCGTCGTGTGTGTCATCGTCGGAGAAGGTGGAAGTGGGGGGGCGCTTGCACTCGCCCTTGCGAACCGCGTCCTCATGCAAACATATGCAACCTACAGTGTTATTTCGCCCGAGGGATGCGCGTCGATCCTTTGGCGCAACGCGAAACTTGCGCCCCGCGCCGCCGAGCAACTTCGGCTGACCGCACCCGAACTCGTTCGCCTTGGAATTGTGGATGGCATCGTCGATGAAACGATTTCTGGGGCGCACATCGAGCGAGCCCGCGCCCTTCAGCTGCTACGCGAGGCAATCGAAAACGCACTTGGCGCACTTGCCGACATCAGCGACCTTCGCGCACATAGGTACGGGCGATTTCGCGCACTCGGCGCTTTTTCGACGCGAGTGCCGTCGTCCGCCGTTCAAAAGTAGACTTTTCCCGCAAATTCGTGTTTCTGAGTGGCAAGCGGATGGAAATCGGCAAGCTCGTGGCGGGAAAATATCGCCTCAATCGGTTGCTCGGAACCGGGGGGATGGCGAGCGTGTGGGCCGCAACGAACGTATTCACAGACCGCGAAGTCGCCGTGAAGGTGATGTCAACGCCGGCGACGAAGAACACGGAAGCAACACGCCGGTTCTTGCTTGAGGCCAAAGTTTCTGCGCGCATTAATCACCCGAACATCATCGAGATCCATGACGTCGGGCAAACGGAAGATGCATCGCTCTTCATGGTGATGGAGCTCTTGTCGGGACACTCCCTCGAAGAAGTGATTAGCCGACAGATGCCGCGCATGCTCGCGCGCGACTTTCTACAAATTATGGCGACAGTCGCTAACGCACTCGCAGCGGCCCATGCGCGCGGCGTTGTTCATCGCGATCTCAAGCCAACCAATATCTATGTCCACACAGGACCCGATGGCCGTGAGCTCCCAAAGATCCTCGACTTTGGCGTGAGCAAGATCCTCGAGGAGGATCAAAACTTCGCCGTCACCGTAGCCGGGACTGTCCTCGGTTCTCCGCTCTACATGAGCCCCGAACAAGCTCGAGGCGAAACCAGCATCGATGGACGCACCGACATCTTTTCGTTCGGCGCGATTCTTTTTGAAGCGTTTGCAGCGCGGCGACCCTACGATGCCCCGAACTTCAACGCGCTCATCGTAACGATCGCGACCAATCCCCCAAGAAGCATTGACCAAGACGCGGCGCAGCTGCCTGAGTCCATTCGTTCGATTGTCCGCGACTGTCTCATCGTCGATCGCGATCGACGCATCCGGTCGTTCGACGAGATTGGCAAACGCATCGACGTCATCGTGCACGAGCTTCAATCGTCGACTCTTCGACTCCCGGCGCCCTACGGTATCGCTGGCGACCCCGAAGCGACCAATGTTCTCCCTGCGCTTGGCTTATCCACCGATCGAACGCACGCTCCCTCACGCACAGCATTTAGCGCACCGTGGAACACGGTCAGCGTCGCACCAAAACCACCGCCACCACGTTCGCCGAAGTGGATGACGTTTGGAATTGTTGCTGCGGCCATGGCGCTTGCATTCACGATCGCAACCGCCGCATGGCTTCGGGGTCGGGAGATTAACGCACCCATTGCGGGCGTGCGAAAGAGCAGCCAGAGTGGGGCGCAAACGTCTGCAACCGGTCGACTCGAAGTCACGGCTAGCGAAGGTTCGTGTCAAGTGTCCATCGATGGCGAGATCCGCGGAATCACACCCACCACTCTCGAGATGAGTGTCGGCTCACACCGCGTGGAGTGCAGTTTTCCTGGCAACCGAAAAACGATGACTACGGTGTATGTACACGAACACGGCACCACGTCGTTCCGATTTTAATCCCACGTCATTCGCAGAACTCGCCGTAACAAGGCGGAACCGTAGTTGCCGGAGGAGGGGGTGGTGGTGGCGGAGGCAGAGACGCGCCAGCGTCTTTGGTGGCTTTCGGTTTAGCGGGGCCGGACGGCCCGCCCCTTTGAATCTTACGTGCCGGGGACGTCGAAGACACTGTCTTCGGCAATGGATCCATCTTTGGCTCTGCGGATGGCTCTGCGGGAACAGTGTCGCCCGGGCCACTCCCGGTAGTTGCTAGAGAAAGTGGCGCGTCCTGCAAAACAGGCCGCGTGGGGGTCAGAGGATCGCCCGCGACGGACTTTGTATTTGGACCGCGCAGCGCAACCCACATCACAATCAATCCGGCGCCAACCAATCCAGCGAGTAACAGGACAAATAGCGCCGCCACTCCACCTCGCTTGCTCGGCACCGTTGCACTGAGTTCGCTGCCATTAAACGTTCGCGCGAGGTGGGGAACAACACGTGCTATCGGCTGGGACGCGTCAGCAAACGAATCGATGGGCGGGCGCGCATCCGCTGTTGGCGGTAAACCCACACCCGCATCTGCGATCATCACGGTGCCTGTAGGCCCGCTTCCCGATCCTGAATTTCGGCGCTCGAGTTCGGTGAGTTGATCAGTGCCCCACACCGCGTGGAGCGCTTCTGCAAACTCCTTCGCGCTCTGAAAGCGCTGGCCCGGATCGCGAGCTGCTGCTTTTAGCCACCACTTGTCGAACGCGGGTGGAACCTCGGGGCACACCTGCGAGGGGACGGGAATCGGAGCTACGATGATGCGCACGAGCAGATCGCCGAGTGCTTCGCTCTCGAAGGGCAACTTGCCGCAGATCGCCTGAAAAACGATCACTGCGAGTGACCAAAGGTCGGCCCTAATGTCGACCGCCTTCGTGCCCTGCGCTTGCTCTGGGCTCATGTAGAAGGGCGTGCCGAGCATCGCGCCAGTCTTCGTACTCGTGCCTTCAAGCTTTGTGCTGTTCTTCGCAATTCCGAAGTCGAGCACCTTGGCGATTTCGCGATCGTCATCGCGAACAAGAAAAACGTTATCGGGCTTCAAATCGCGATGAACGATTCCGAGGGCGTGTGCACGCGCGAGCGCCCTACACACTTGCGTGATGATGGGGACGAGCTCCTTTGGGTCCATGCGTTTCGCGCGCTGCATTCGCCGACTGAGATCTTCTCCGTCGAGGAGCTCCATCGCGATGTACGGCATACCGTCGCTGATACCGTGATCAAGAATCTGAACCACGTGGGGGCTGCGAAGTTGCGCGGCGGCTTTCGCTTCGCGCTCAAATCGCTGTTGCGCATCGGGGCTCTGCGCCTGCTCGCCTTCGATGAACTTGACCGCGCAGGGAATGTCGAGGCCGAGGTGCGTCGCGTGCCAAACCGAACCCATG
>JAHFDX010000445.1 GCA_023248785.1 Myxococcales bacterium | reverse complement strand
CGACGAATGACCGTATTTTCACCCGTCTTGGCCACCATCTCTTGGCGCACTTCATCGACCGTACGGCTTTCACCGGGGAACGTTTGCGATGCGAGGTCAGTGCCCTTGGGCAACTTGCTCGCAACATCGATGACCTTGCTAACGAAGCCCTTGAACTCGTCTCCGCGGGCAACGAAGTCTGTCTGGCAGTTGACCTCGACAATGACGCCGCGACGGCGATCAGACGAAACCCACGTCCGAACTTCGCCCTCGGTCGCAATACGGCCCGCACGCGCAGCAGCCTTCACGATGCCCTTCTTGAGAATGACCTCAACGGCCTTCTCGATGTCGCCACCGGCTTCGACGAGCGCATTCTTGCAATCGCTCATGCCCGCCTGCGTGCGCTCGCGGAGCTCCTTCACCAATCCTGCAGTGATTTCAGCCATACCTATCTCCTATGTTCCGCTGCAACGCGACTCAGTTGGGGCGATCGCTGGGGCGGCCTGGGCGGCGTCCTTGGATCACTTCCGCGGCCGGTGTCGATTGGCGACTCTGCACGTCCGTATCACGCCCGACCGTCTCCTTGCGGCGCTGCGAACCTTCAACCACCGCGTCAGCAATTCGCGAGGTGATGAGCTTGATCGAACGAATGGCGTCGTCGTTGCCAGGAATCACGAAATCGATCAAATCGGGATCACAATTGGTATCTGTGATCGCGATGACCGGAATTCCGAGTCGCTTCGCCTCTTGTACGGCAATCACTTCTTTCGACGGGTCAATGACAAACACCGCACTCGGGAGTGAGCCCATCGTCTTCAGACCACCAACGTACTTTTCGAAACGCTCGTGTTCCTTCTCGAGACGCGAGATTTCCTTCTTGGAAAACGACTGGTAGGTGCCGTCATCGCGCATGCGTTCAATAAGGCGCATACGCTCCAAACCCTGGCGGATCGTTCGGAAATTCGTCAGCGTACCTCCGAGCCAACGATTCACCACGTAGAACGAGCCCGAGCGCTTGGCTTCTTCTTGAATAATCTCTTGCGCCTGGCGCTTCGTCCCCACCATGAGGAGCGTGCCGCCACGGGATACCGTCTCTTGGATGAAGTCGAACGCGCGCTTAAAAAGGCGCGCTGTCTGGTCTAGGTCGATGATGTGGATACCGTTGCGCGATCCGTAAATGAACGGACGCATCTTTGGATTCCACCGCTTCGTCTGGTGACCGAAGTGAACACCGGCATCGAGCAGTGTCTTGACCGGGAGCGGGGCTTCGCCGCGGAGCTGCGGCACTTCGTGAGTTGTCGTTTCCATGGTGCGCTTCCTTTTTGGTTAGGCCTCCGCACGGCTGCCGGGGATCAACTCCCCTGAGCGTTAGCTCAACAGGGAGCACCCGATCCTCGGGTTGCGCTGCCGTGCGTGTGTCGTTGGTTGCCTTCGCGGGACCGTCCCGCCAAGGAGTCGGCGTTCATACGGGGATCACCTGCAAAAAGCAATCGTTCGCGCGGTTCAGGCGGACTTGGACCCACAATGCAAGTCCCTTTGGCGGCAAAAAAGAGGTTGCGCGAGGGCATTTCGTGCGGCACATGCCCGGCGACTCGGTGTGCTCTTGAACCACATGCCCACCGAAACTAGTTTTTTGAACCGAGGGTATCAACAATGATGAAGAACTGGCTTGGGATCGTGGGCGCAACAGTGTTGGCAGTGAATGTCATGGGATGCAGCGGCGACCCCGGTGCCCCAGGCGTGGCCGGCACGGTCGGAACGAATGGCACTAACGGCAAGGATGGAAAGGACGCGCTCGCGAATCCGAGCTTGAACTCCATTACGCCGGGCAACGCGTTCATGGGCCGTAAGGAGACCGTCATCATCTCCGCCGTCGGAACGGCGTGGACAAGCGTCGCCAACGGCGATGTCAATTTCGGCGACGGCATCACGGTCAGCAAGGTCACGGTTGCGAGCGAAACGTCGCTCGTCGTCGAGCTGTCGATCGGAAACAGCGCCAAGACGGGACGCCGCTCCGTTTCGATCAAGAACGCGGGCAAGGACATCCAGCTGAAGGACGCCTTCGACGTACAATCGCCGCTCAAGGTCGTTATCACGGGAACGCAAGCGCAAGGCACCATCCTGGAAGTCACGGTCAAGAACCGCGACTTGTTGAACGCGTTCGACACGACGGCTGTCGCACTCGACCCGTTCGGTCTGCAGATGGAGTACACGAACATCGCGCTCGACGGCCTCCCCACCGGAGTCCAAGCGCAAGTGAGCTCCGTCAAGGACTTCGAAGCAACGTTCGTGCTCCTTTGCGACACCACGGTCGCTGCGGGCAAGCTTAACCTCACCTTGAAGAGCGGTCCGAAGGGCGGCGAGCAAGTTGACTTCCCAGCCACAGACGTGGCGGAAATCAAGGCCCGCACGGCTACCCCCGTGACGATGGGCAAGGACGCGACCGGGACGCTCGACGTTGCCGGCACCGCTCTGCTTTCGTTCAGCTCGGCAGAACAAAAGGGCATCCTCGAACTCTCCTCGACGACAAGCACAACAGGCGGCAGCATCGGCGTCGCCGTTCTTCCGAAGTCCGGCTCCTTCACCGACATGCTCGCGTTCAGCACGAGCTACCTGAGCTTCTCAAAGCCAGGCGACAGCTACTACGCGGTGATCTGGGAGCGTGCGGGGGTCGACAAGACCGCCTACACCCTCAAAACCATCACGACGATCCCATCGTTCCTTGCAAACGCGGACGACAAGGGCGACCTGCGAGCCAACGCTCAGACCATTTCGGCCCTCCCCGCGGTGATCGAATCGGCCGACCTCGCGAGTGACAAAGACGTCGACTACTACGAGTTCGCAGTCGCAGCCGCGGACGCGAACAAGGCGATCACCGTCATGACGCTGCCAGGTGATAAGAAGACCGACGTGACGCTCAGCGTCCTCAGCGGCTCTGCCCTGACAACCACCGAAACGAGTGTCGCAGCCGACGGGAAGACAGCCGACCTCGACTACCACGAGAAGGTCACCACAAAGGGCCTCGCAGCAGGCAAGTATGTCATCAAGGTTGCCGCAAGCCCCTACCAGGCACCAGGCGCCGGCATGAGCAAGTACCACGTTTTTGCTCGCTTTCAGTGAGACGCACCTTCCCCGAACCGCGCGACTTACAGTAACGTCGCGCGGCGATGACTTCGCCCAAGATTGACACGACGCGCGTAGAGCACATCGCGAAACTCGCGTCGCTTTCTCTCTCCCCCTCCGAAATCGAACAACTCGCTCTGGAGCTTGCCTCCATCGTTGCGTACTTCGAAGAACTCAACGAACTCGATACCGAAAACGTCCCGGCTACGGCACACGTACAAATGACGTCTGCCGATTGGCGCTCGGACACGCTCAACCCGGGGCTCTCGCACGAAGCGGCGCTCTCGGATGCGCCACGCGTGGAACACGACGGATTTGCGGTGCCCACTTTCGTGGAGGGCGGATCGTGATCGAGCAATGGACTCTTACCGAGCTCGCCTCCCGCGTTCACAACGGCGATGTTCGGGCAGAAGATGTCGCGCACGATGTGCTTTCGCGCGTGGAGCGATTGAACTCGTCCACAAACGCGCTCTTGTCGATCGACGCGGACGGGCTTCTCGCAAGTGCACGCGCCGTCGATGCAAAGCGTGCCCGTGGGGAGAAACTCGGCGTTCTCGCCGGTGTACCCATCGCCATTAAAGATGCCATTTGCACAAAGGGCGAACGCACCGGTGCGGCATCAAAAATCCTCGAAGGATACGAGCCCCCGTACGACGCCACCGTCATCACCAAGTTGCGCGCGGCCGATGCGCTCCTCGCTGGAAAGTCGAACATGGATGAGTTCGCGATGGGCTCATCGAATGAGAACAGCGCGTATGGCCCTGTGAAAAATCCATGGGACCTCGAGCGCACGCCGGGGGGCTCGTCGGGTGGAAGTGCAGCATCGGTTGCGTTGCGCATGACCCTCGCAGCGCTCGGGAGCGACACCGGCGGATCCATTCGTCAGCCGGCCGCCCTCACAGGGACCGTTGCTGTAAAGCCAACATACGGTCGCGTGTCGCGCTACGGCCTCATCGCGTTCGCATCGAGTCTGGATCAAATAGGACCCTTCGCGAGCGACGTTCGCGGTGCTGCGCGCGTGCTCGAAGTTCTCGCAGGCAAGAATCCTTATGATGCCACCTCGCTCAACGCCGCCGTCGATCACTA
>JAHFDX010000444.1 GCA_023248785.1 Myxococcales bacterium | reverse complement strand
AGCTCGTGGCCATCGAAGTCGAGGCGATTTTCGGCGAGGTCTTTCTTTAGCGCATCAGGGAACTTCCGTTCCTTCAATGCTTGCGCACCAGCCTCGATCTTCTGCGCGATGCTCTTTGCCGTATTGCGCGCCTTCCCCACCCTCTCGCCGAGTTCTTTGGCATCGTGCCGACTCTTGGAAACGGCGCTCATCTTCTCGAGTCCGTTTCCGACAGCGATGCCCACCACAAGCGCAGCAACGGATGCGACGCCCATCACGGCAATCATCTGCTTTCGGACGCCCTGACGGGCCTCTTGGAGCTCGGTCTCGTCGACTTCGATGCGCTGGGTCTGCACGGACGGCTGCGATTCCACTGCCGCTCCCGGGCCTCCCGGCGGTGGGAGAGGTGCAAACCCGACAGCCGGAGGGGGCACTTGTCCAACTCCCCCCGGCGGGACAGTCGGGCCTCCCACCTTCTGCAATCGGCTCTTGAGGTCGATCTTCGGCTTCTTTTCTTCTGACATAGAGGACTCCGCGTCGCGGTTCGAGGCGCTCACGTGGCATCCACGCGCCCCGCCAAGCTAGAGAGCGAACTTACGAAGTTTCGTAAGCCTCTGTCAATGAAGCGAAATTAGGAAGTACCCCCCTCGGACGCGACGGGGACTCACCAGCCACCGACTTGACGGCGTGGGCAACGTTGACCAAAGAAGCAGGGAACATACCAATGGATCAACTCTCTGCGCATCTCGACCGAGGATGGGACCTCGCTCACAAGGGCGACGCTGCGGGCGCCAACGCATGCGCCAAACGTGCTCTTGAACTCGACCCCAAATCACCCGAAGTACACAATCTGCTCGGGTTTTCCTCAGCGCTTGAAGGAGATGCCGAAGACGCGCTTGAACATTACCGCCAGGCACTCACTCTCGATGAAACGTATTTCGACGCGATGCTCAACGCCGCCGAGCTCTTAATCCATCCGCTCGAGGACTACGCGGCAGCCCTAACTCAACTGGGCGACGCACTCGATTACGCCGAATCCGACGACGAAATTGCCGAATGCCTTCTATTGAAGTCCGAAGCGCACCTCGGCAAGGGCGAGCTTGAAGAGGCACGCAAGACGATGCAAGCCGTGCCCGAGTCTGCGTTGCAAAACGAGCAATACGCATTTTCGTTGGGTCGAACTTTTTTCGAACTCGGCGAGATGGATCGCGCCGGCTCTCTTCTAGAGGTCGCAGCAACCAAGCATCCGCATAACCCCGACGCGCACTACTACCTTGGCCTTGTCCGCGACGAGCGGGGGGACACGCGAGGAGCATCCGAGTCGTTTCTGAGAACGCGCATGCTCGATCTCGAGCGCCCGCCTCCCCCCTGGGCTCCCTCGCCAGAAGTGTTTGGGAAAATGGTCACCACTGTGGTGCAGCGCTTAGATACGTTGCTGATTGCATTCGTCCGTGAAGCGGAAGTGTACGTGGTAGATATTCCGGGCGCAGAGCTCGTCGTTGATGCTGTGGATCCGCGAACGCTCGTGCTCCTCGACCGTCCGCATGACGAAGAAGGTAAGCCGGGCCAAAGGGTTCGGGTGTTTATCTATCAACGAAACGTGGAGCTCGCAGCGGGCTCAGTGGACGCGATGGAAGAGGAGCTGACACGCGCACTCGAGCGCGAAGTTGCGCACGTGTTTATGGATCGCCCAGCGAACGAACCCGTGGATCGGAGTGCTTTGAACTGATCTGAAACCCGCCGGGGGTCGCGTTTCTGTCCAGTGGAACGAAGTCGGACCAAAGATCGCGCGCGCCTACACCCTGAAAAAACTCATATTTGCCTGATTTCGAGGGCACAATGTGCCGGCACGCTTTCTGAATGGGTGCTGTTGGGGTTTGTCTCGAGGAGAAAGAAAGAAATGCGAATTGGATCGATCGCTGTAGCAACCGTGCTCACCGTCGCTTGCGGCTCAACCGCGTCCGGGACACCCGACGGTTCCACAACGACAAACGGTGACGCGGGCACCACCGATGGGGCAACGACCGACGCTCCGGTCTACGCCAGCGGCGACATTCAACCGCTGTACATTGCGTTCACGTTTCACCTTGAGGGCGCGAATCTCGTCTCGACCAAAGATGCGTTCGACGCGTACTCGAAGAACATCAAAGCGACCGCAGACATTTTTCACCGCAACGGCGGAATCGGAACGTGGGAGGCCGCGGAAATCCTCGACAAGAGCATTTCCTACAATACGAATGTCTTGAAGGAGCTCCAGGACGGTGGCGATGCGATTGGCGTCCACTCGAACAGCGCCGGCTACGTCCCGAACGATCCCAACTATTCGTCAGCGAAAATGGAAACTGAGCTGAAGAGGTTGCGCGACGCAATGAGTTCCCTCGGCATTAACGCGCGCCACGTATCGAATATCTGCTCGACAGTCGACTGGGTGAACGCCGCACGAGGCAGTGGATATGAAGCCGTCACAGGGGTGGTCGACTTCTGTTTGAAATCGCTATCGAACCCACCGAGTGACGTGGCGAGCTGCACAAGTCCGGACAAGTGCCACGGGGCCTATCCGAAAACAACCGAGGAGCAAATGACGCCTTGGTATGGAGAATCAGGATCAAACTGGACAACTCCCGCGTCGAGTGGGCTTCTCATTCTGCCCACGGCCGGTGCCGTCCCGTGCGCAGCCGAGGAGGCCGGAGGTGCCATATCGCCGACGCAGTGCAAGTACGGTGACGATGATGTCACGGCCGTGCTCGCGGAGATGGATGTGGCCGTTGCGGCTCGAAAGCCAGGCAAAGCTCACACGTTTGTGTTGGTGGCCAGTTTTGGCCAAACGCCGAACGCAACCATTCTTGAGAACTTCCTCAAGCAAATCAAGACGAAGTACATCGATACCGGCAAGGGCAAGTGGGTCGGAATTCCGGCGATGATCGATGCGGTAAAGGCCATGAACTAACGCGCGACGCGCGCCCTTTTTCAAACCTCAGACATCTCAAACGTGGTGTGCGCCACCACCTTGCCCGCCGCATCGCGCACGGTCACCTTCCACGTTCCCGGCACATTTGCATAACGCGTGTGGGCCCACGTTCGCCAGCGTGGGCTTGCACCGACATGAAGCGGAACGGTTCCTCGCGCAGAGCCTTCCGGCGGCTCGAACGTAACGGAGAGCTCGGTCTCTTCGCGCGACGGGTTCAAAACCTCAACAAACGCGTACACACGCGCGCCATCAGCAATCGAAAACGCGTCCGAAGGATCCACCGGCTCGCGGTTTTCAATCTGGCGCGCCATGACAACGCGCTTGATCGTGATCGGGACGTTCGAGGGCTTGGTCTGCTTCGGGGTCACGTCTTTCGCCGGTCTCTTGTCGTCGCCCAACGTGATCGCCGGCTGAGCACTTTGTGCAGGCTGTGTCAATGTTCCGGGCGCTGCACTTGATGCAGGCGTTGAAGGGCTCAACGCGACAGCAGCTGCCCCCGCGCGATCAGAATGCAACTCGTCGCTCGGAGCACGACACGCGAAAATGCCGAATGCCAACGCGGACGTCCAGAGCATGAGATCGTATTTCATTGTTCTCTCTCCTTCACGGTTATGTCCGTAGAAGAGCAACGGCAGTGCCAGCCATGAAAGGTAGCGATTTATGGGGTCATCGCATTGCCCCGCATACAAACGTGGGCGCGTGGACACAACACCGTGTCAACGGCGCGGTGACCCCGATGGACCGCCAAGCTTCACCTTTGTCAAAGGCTGCGCGTCGAGCTTGCCCGTCGAAAGCAGCGCGTCGATGAGGCGCTTGCCGAGCTTGGCTAAGTCGAGCAGCTGCGCGATGCGCTCACGCTGTAGCGTTGTGCGTTCGAGGGCAGCCTGATCTCGACCTGGATCCTTTTCGAGGTGCTTTAGCGCCTCTTCGAATGACTCGATGGCACCCACAATTTCCGTACGCTCCCGTTCGCTAAAGACGCGCGAGATCATTTTCCAAAGCTGCGTTTCCGCCGCGAAGTAATCGCGACGCTCACCGAAGACCCATACCTTGCGGACGACGCCCCATCGCGCGAGCTCAGTTAACGTCATGCTCACGGCACCGCTCGAGAGCTTCAGCAAGTCGCGAAGTGTCTCCGCACTCAACGGGTCAGGCGATAAGTACAGAATCGCCCACACACGGCCCATGTTTCGCTTGAAGCCCCAAAACTCCATCAATCGACCAACGACGTCGCTGACGACAGCCTCGGGGCCGGACAGAGAGCTCACCCGAACTAT
>JAHFDX010000443.1 GCA_023248785.1 Myxococcales bacterium | reverse complement strand
TTGCGTTCGGGCGTCGTCGTTCGCGCGATCAGCGAACCGGGCCTCGTCCCGCAGGGTTACATCAGTGGCACGGAAGCAGCCGAGGCGTGCCGTCTCTCCGGAAAGCGACTGTGTAAGCCCACCGAGTGGCAGAAAGCCTGCATGGGGCCCGCAAAAACGTTGTTCCCGTACGGGGCCAAGCGCCAGAACGCCAAGTGCAACGACCATGGTCGAAGCTCGATGCAGTTCTACAACAAGGGTCTCACGGATCGCCCCGAAGACGGATGGCGGTGGGGATTCAACGGCAACATGCTCGATCCGCGCCTCAACGCCCTTGAGGGAACGCTCGCAAGAACGGGAGAGCACGCCGAGTGCACAAACGAATTCGGCGTCTACGACATGGTGGGCAATCTCCACGAGTGGGTCGACGATCCGTACGGAACGTTCCAAGGTGGCTATTATTTGGACACCCACCTCAACGGCGATGGGTGCGCCTATCGGACGACCGCGCACGATGTCAGGCACAAAGATTATTCGACGGGATTCCGTTGCTGCGCAGACACCGAGAGCCGCTAACCCGGTTTAGCTCAGCCATATCCCGGGAACGCCCAAACCGCTTCCCTGCCTCGTCCGGTCTCAACCCGCGCTCAGCTCCACGACGAACTTGCCGCACCAAGACGCGCGAGCTCAACTGTGCCATCCGAAGTCAAAAGAGACGATATTCACGTTTGCGAGCGGACATAAGTCCGCTACGAGCCTGCGTGAGGGAGCGCCCCGAGGCGGAGATTTCAAATGATTCGTTCTTCATCATGGGTATTGGTTGCGGCCTCGTTGCTCGCCTTTGGCTGCGGCCGTAGTGAACTCGACGACTCCTTCTCGCCTGCGACAAACGTTGGCTCCACATTGCCCGACGATGGCGGCGACGCTTCCAACCGTGATGGCAGCGATGGCAGTCCTGATGGGGGACCAACGAAGTGCGCCACCGTTCGCGACTGCGACGATCGAAACGCCTGCACGATCGACGAATGTTCAAACGGCGTGTGCATCCATGCGCCGATCGACGAGGACAAGGACGGCTTTCTTTCGAACAAGTGCGGCGGCGATGATTGCGACGACCACAACAACCTCGTCCATCCTGGCGCGAAGGAGATTTGCGACGACCGACGAGACAACGATTGCAACGGCAAAACCGACTGCAACGATCCGGTGTGCAGTACTCAACCGGAATGCCGCAAGTGTGCGGCCCGCGAAACCTGCGGCAACGGCGTGGACGACGATTGCGACGGTCGCGTCGACTGTGCAGATCCGGACTGCGCCCTCGAACCCGCATGCAAGTGCAAAGGCCCCGAGATTTGCGACGACGGTATCGACAACGATTGCAACAATGCGGTCGATTGCGCCGACAGTACTTGCAAGAACACAAAAGAATGCCTGTGCCGTCAAGCGACCGAACGTTGCAACGACGGTATCGATAACAATTGCAACAACCTCATCGACTGTGCAGATCCGCAGTGTGCAAACTCGTTTGACTGCTCGTGCAACGGCCGGCCACCTCGCACAGAGGTTTGCAACAACCACATCGACGACGACTGCGACGGCAAGGTCGACTGTGCGGATTCATCGTGCATCAATGACCCTGCGTGCAAGCAGTGCACGCAGGAAATCTGCAACAACGGCATCGACGACAGCTGCGACGGGACAATCGACTGCGCCGACTCTGCATGTCGTTTTGCATCGAACTGCGTACCCAAGCAGGAGATTTGCAACAACTCCATCGACGACGATCTCAATGGCTTGACCGACTGCTTCGATGCCGCGTGCAAGAACAACCCGCTCTGTCTCGACAAACACGAGTCATGCATCACCGCTACGCGGGTAACCGCGAGCGGTACATTTACCGGGGACACGACGGGTTTTCCAAATGTGCAGGAAGGCCAATGCGGCGGAAAAGGAGGCGAGGCCGTGTTCGAGCTCGTTTTGTCACATCCGTCCCGCGTGAAGCTCGACACGAAGGGGTCCACGTTTGATACGGCACTCTACGTGCGCACAGGCTCATGTGCGATGGGAGCCGAACTCGGATGTGACGACGACACCGGTGGCAGCTGGGATTCGCAACTTCAGTTCGCACTGCTCTATCCCGGCACCTACTACGTCTTCGTCGACGGCTTCACCGTGGATGCACGACGTGGCCCCGATGAGGGCAAGTACGTCTTGAACATCGACATCACTCCCGATCCGAAAGAAATCTGCGGCAACGGCGTCGATGACGATGGCGACCGGTTGACCGACTGCGCGGATCCCGACTGCAAGACCGACCCGAAGTGTGCGAACTGCACGCCCGAACTGGGCGTCAAGGCGTGCACCGACGGTAAGGACAACGACTGCGATGGTCTCACCGACTGCGCAGATCCCGACTGCCGCGCAAGCGATGCTTACCCCACCGAATGCTGCAACGGCAAGGATGACAACGGCAACAACATTGTCGACGAGTTTGCATGCCGATGCCGCGCGACATCCGACTGCGCCACCGGCGAAATCTGCTTCACAGACACAGTGTTTGCTTGCAGCGCACCTTGCAACTTGTTCAACGGCGACATCTGCCCGTTCGCCGCACCAGGATCGACCTGCAATCAAACGACGCGACAGTGTCAGTACAACGGCCGCTGAGTACTGTCATCGCGACTGAAGCGTTGCTTTGAGCTTGCCGTCACCGAAAACCCACATTGTGCCGGGCGTGCCGACCGTCCATTCTTCGTCGGAGGTGAGAGGCATGGTCGCCACAACAGCCACGCGATCGCTTGGAGTCGTGACCTCACTGAAATCAATGCGAAAGTCATCGTCCGCGAGGGTGGCTTGCCTAAAAGGCGCACGACGAATGATGTGGTGAAGCTTGGTCGCACACCGCGCAAACAGATGTTCTCCATCTCCTAGCAAAAAATTGAATGTTCCTTTTTGGCCGATCTCAGCACCCATTTCGGAGACGGCCGCAAAGAATGCGCGTTTAGACGATGGATACGTTTTGAAGCGACGCTCGAGCTTGTGGAGAAGCGCGCAGAAGGCCCTCTCGCTGTCGGTCGTGCCGATGGGTTGAAAGCGCCCGAGCGCAAAGCGGCGTACGTCCTTCACGGTGCCATTGTGGGCGAAGACGAAATGGCGACCGAAGAGTTCGCGACAAAACGGATGTGTGTTGGACAGAGACACATGTCCACGTGTTCGTTTTCGTACGTGTGCAATGGCGAGCAACGTTTTGATCGGATGGTTGCGAAGGAAGATCGCGAGTGGCGAATCCGCCGCGGCGGCGGGCTCCATAAACGTTCGAGCGGCTTTGCCTTCGTACAGGGCAAGCCCCCAGCCGTCCGCATGTGGCCCCTTGCGGCCGCCGCGCGCGGTGAGCCCCGCAAACGAAAAGACGATATCGGTTGGAACGTTGCATTCCATTCCGAGGAGTTCGCACATGACGAGATGATCCTAACCGCAGCGTCTGCCCCGGGCCAAACCACGCGAACGATGGTGAAGCCCCCCATTTCTAAGGCTGCTACGGCAGACGTGTCGTCAGCGAATCTACGGCGTGCACGGGCGCACCATCGCCCTTCATCAGGTGTGCGATCGCAGAGAGCACCATACGCTGCTGCTGCAGCCGCGATTGACCTTGGAATGCAGACGCTGTGACCGTAAGCACAAAGTGTCCAGCGCTCCCGGGTGTTACTTCACACTTTGATTCCGCAATCGCTGTTTCGACCGCAGCTCGAATTTGCACCAAAATGTCACTCATATTGATCATTTCTAATAGCGCGTAATTTTCGGATCGACATGAAGCGCCCACGCTTCGATGCCGCCCTCGAGGTTCCACACCTGTGTGTATCCCTCAGCAATGCATCTCTCACCGGCTCGACGGCTTCGTCCGCCGTGATGACAGTGAAAAACGATGGTCGCGTCTCGCGGAAGCTCATCAAGACGCTTCGCCCCTTCGCCTTCGATCGAATGTGCAAAGTCGAGTTTTGAAAGTGCGCGCTCGCCTTCGGGGCGGACGTCGAACACATGGACTTCTTTGCCTTCATCGAGCCAGCGCTTGAGTTCCTGAACGGATAACGCGCCAACGCGCGGAGGCTGATTTGGGCTTGTGATGCGAAATCCTTCGCCCTCCTGCGACTTTACAAAGTCAACGTTTGTCCCCGACAGGCGTGATGCTTGCGACGAACGCACAACGACGATTATCCCCGAGGCTTCAATCTCCAAGTCGCCCTGCTCCCGAG
>JAHFDX010000442.1 GCA_023248785.1 Myxococcales bacterium | reverse complement strand
GGGGTCGTGTCGTCGTTAGGTGTGGTCGTCGTGCGGCTACCAAAAGATCAACTCGAACCACTGCTGAAGAAGGGCACCGTGTCGCTTGGCGCAGCGCCGCGTGAAGGCGGCAAGATCACTCTCGCGCCGGGCATCGATGGGGCGTGGCCTGCGCGCGCAGGCGAGTACATAGGTGCGAGCGCCACACCGAAAACATCTGCGAAGGCAAAGGCGAAGTAGCACTCCGGCCCATGTTTCCGCCCTGCGGCACCTACGCGTAAGCGTGCCCGGGCCTGCACCCGAAAAATTCCCCTCGAACCTAAATTCGTAACTGAATCCAGCCGTGGATCCATGCGGAGGACTACGCACATGATCCTTTCCGCAGCGCGCAGAGCACTTTTCCGGGGCGCCTTCGCGATTTGCGCGGCTGCATGTGTCGTCGAGCTTGGCCCGTCGGCCCCGTCCACATCAGATGGCGGTACCAATCTTGACGGCCTGACAACCGCTACGGTGACGATCTCTGCAGCCACCGGCGGCTCCGTTCGCCTGCCGGATGGCACCGCGCTCGAGGTCCCAGCGGGCGCTCTCGCTGCGGATACGGCAATCACAATGGGGCGACCTTCGTCGTCGCAATCCTTCAGTCCATCGGGCGCGCTCGCATCGATCCTCCTTCTCCCGGAGGGGCTCACCTTTAAGACACCCGCGAAGTTGACGATCCCTTACAGCACAACCGGCCTCGAATCGGGAGCGGACCTCGTGGTGGCCACAACGAGCACGCTTAACACCAAGCGCGAAGTTGGTGGCGAACAGAGCATTATGGAACCGGTCACCTCGGCGGAACGCGGTACCGACAGATTTACGGTCCCCGTCTCGCACTTCACCATCTTTCACATCTTCTATGTTCGCCAGATGTACGTGACCCCGGTGATTCCAGGTCGTTACCTCCGCAGCGGCGACATCTTGTACTCACTTACGTCCGGAGAGAGCTACAAGGATGCGTCCTTCTTCCCCATGCATGTGGGTCTCTTCTTTCGCAACGGAACAAAGAATGCGGTCGTTGAGTCAACCGTACCCACGGCAGGTTGCCCGACGCAGAACGGTGTTTCCATTGGTTCGTATGAAGATGAATGCGGGTTTCCCTACTTGAAAGGGCAGCATATTTTTGCCGGCTTGCGCAGACCCAATTGGGAAGTGACCGAGGAACAGGGGAACAAGGCCATCGAATCTGCACGCGGGTGGGTCGACAAGGTTGGTTATGGCATTGTCGGAATGCCCAACGCGGCGGCGGGCGGCGGGATGACGTGTGTGCAGCTCGCTGAGGTTGCCTGGGCGCAAGCGGGCGCGACGATATGTCACTCGCCGGACATCATGATTACGCCGGAACATCAATTGACCAACACGGTTCCGGTCAATCGCATTTCAATCAAAGTTTCAGACGGAGAAGTTCGGATTCCAATCGTTGTTGCAGCGCGTACGGCGACTCTTCCACCTTCGTACACGGCAGCGGGCTCGGAGACGAATGGGTCGACGCGGCTCGAAGCAAATGTAACCATGACCGTTGACGATTCGAAGGGCGTTCCAACGCTCATGTCTTCGGGACGTGCGCGACTCGAAGCACCTCGTCTGATGAGCGGCGCGAGTGGCAGGTTTTCACCCGAGGCTGTGCGCGACCTAGTGCTGTCGCCCACGAAAGACGATCTCGGCAATTACGTAATCGCCCTTCGCGTTGAAGTCCCCTCGCGCGGGTACGTATACGAAGAGAAGTCCTTTTTGAGCGTCGGGATCGAGAACGGTGGCTACGAAGGAAGTTCGGCGCCCGACGACATTGGCTGCATCCCATGCGATGGACAAGCTCGCTTCATGGCACCCGGTCAACCGGGGGTGGCTCTTGGTTCTGGCGAAAACAATCCTGCCGCGCTTCAGAAGTCAGTCGCACTCGAGAGCGGAGGAAAACTGGGCCACTTGAAGGTGACCGCAACCAGTGCCGATGGCGGGATTTGGACCTACACGTTGTGGGTGAATGGAAGCCCATCCACCTTGGGTTGCAAGATGGATGTTGGCTCGACCTTGTGTTCCTACGATGGCGAGGTGGCGGTAAAGGCGGGCGACAAAGTAACTGTCGCGGTTGGCAATCCAGGAGCGCCTTTTAGCGCAACAGCCGGACGTGGAAAATTTCAAGTTAGTTACTCCTTCACGCTGACACCTTAGGCACTTATTGCATCACGACGGCGAAACACCTTTCAGCATGATCACCCAACGATCGCCGGTTGCGCGAATGCTGACAGATGCCGAAGGCACCGGGCATTCACTTCGCACGTCTTCGTGATTGCCTCGCATGACCGCGATCACGCCGTATTTCTCACTCATTCGAAGTCCCACGCACCGACGGGCCGCATCGAGTAGCAAAGCAATGTCGAGGGGTGCGGAAGGTTCCGGGTAGTTCGACGCAGCCTCAATCGTCCATTCGCCCTTGGCTGCGTCGTATTGATCGCGCAACCACGTGTATTCACGAATCATAGGGAAATGGTCGGGTCGCAATTCACGCTCGTCAAGGTTCCGTGTGTGATGCACCTGGAATATGCTGGTTCGGGTGACCCGCGGGCGACTTACCAAACACGAGCTTGGGTGGCTCCTCACGCAGCAAGCGCAAGGAGCCTCCGAGCGTTTGCGTAAGGGTGTGCAGGCCTTACGAGGGCAGTCGCCGGCTCCCGTTGACACCGAAGGTGCCGTCGAGACCACGCTTGACTCGCTTGAAGACACGATGCGTACGCTTGAGCGATTGCATCGCACCACCATCACGCGTGGTCGCAGAGGGCGAGTGGATGTAGCCGCTGTGGTTTGGGAGGTTGCGCCCGAAGCGCGTGTGAGCATTGAGCCCGGGGGTGGCACGAGCGTTTGGGCAGATGACGCGGACCTGCGGCGAATGCTCTATGTGTTGATTGGTCATGACAACGCATCCGACGTTCGCATTGTGCGGTCGAGCGATATGGTGCGCATCGAAGTTACATTTGGCCCGGATAGTGGCCCACGTCCTGATACAGAACGCGCATGGCTCAGCAGGATTGCCATTTGGTATGGCGGCTTTCTTGACCTTGATGGACG
Source organism: Myxococcales bacterium (assembly GCA_023248785.1). Lineage (GTDB taxonomy): Bacteria > Myxococcota_A > Polyangia > Polyangiales > Polyangiaceae > JAHFDX01. The sequence goes on along the minus strand of JAHFDX010000442.1, from coordinate 1,151 downwards.
AAGCGAAGTGTTGTCGTTGCCCGCAGCGGAGGACGAACCGACGGGCGAACACATGTCGAGCATGCCGATTGAGGTCGACGAGTATCCTTCTGCACCCAACATCCCGACGATAGGGGGGGGCTCGAAGGCCGAGCGCCTTGGCGTTCTCGCGCGGTTTATCAAAGCACTGGCGTTGGCACTGCGCGCACACGAGGGTCTCGACGATTTGCGCGACGACATGACTGTTCTTTGCGACCTGGATTTGGGCGAGCCGCGTCAATTGGTTGATCTAACCGAAGTCGTACAGCACGTGGTGGGTTCGCTTAGAGCGCGAGCCATCCGGCGAAAAATTGAGGTCTCGGTCCAGCTGGAACGCAACGTGTGCTTTGCGTCCTTTCCGGAGGTTGTGCGACTCTTTGTACACTGCGCTGTCGCGCAGGCCATTTATGCGGCGCCACTCGGATCGACTGTGCGCGTCTCCCTTATCGCATCGGGGCGTTCGCCCATCCTTGCTGTGCATGATGTGGGTGCAGCGCGTTCGACCGAAGTCCCTCCGCGCGGCGGTGCGGCCGGTGCGTTGCTCTTGTTCGCGCGCGAAGTTTCGCCTTGGCTTGGTGTGAAAATGCGCATGGAAGGCGCACAAACGGGATGCGCGTGGAGCGCTGCGTTTGGGCCAACGGACGGCTAGCGCGTGTCGCTGAACGCATATTTCGCTTGCTCCCTCCCCCGACGGGGGAGGAACCAAAGGTGGGGGTCCGTTTCGCGAGAAATAGCGAACTACAACGTTCCGAGATTCTTGCGCGCGCGTTCGGCGCCAGATTCGAGGAGCGTTTTGGCTTCGGTATCGGGAATGCGTAGCTTTCTTGCGAGCTCTTTGAGCATGACTCGTTCGCTCTCATCTTGATGACCGTCGACGAACGACATTACAACGGCGTGTTGAAGGACGATGCGGCGATCGGACGCAGACAGCTCCGATAGATCAATGTCATCGAGCGTTTTCTTGGTGTCGGCATAGTGCAGTACTTCTTTGCGCTCGGCTTCGGACGCTGCGTACGCATCGAGCACAGCGGACAACATTTCCTTTTCGCGGTCTGCGAAGTCGCCGTCGGCCCATGCGATGGGGACGAGTGCTTTAATGACCGCAAGATCTTGCGCATGCATGATTCACCTCG
>JAHFDX010000441.1 GCA_023248785.1 Myxococcales bacterium | reverse complement strand
AAGATTCACTATTCTCCGCCTCGTTCGAGGGGCACTCTCTCCAAGCGAAGAACGAATCGATCGCAATGAAAAACCTCGCGGGAAAGGGGCGCGTTCTTTCCTTCGACGTGAAGGGTTCGGGCACGCTGTTCTACGAGGCGCGACTTCGGTACATCCTTCGCGATCTGGCGACCAAGCCGCTTGAGCATGGTCTTGCACTTCAAAAATTTGTGCGCGGTGTGCGGAGCGAAGACCTTGTAAGCCTTGGTTTTGCGCTGCCAAAGACAACCACGAGCACGGTGCAAGCATCGAATCTTGTCGTCGTTGATCTTGTAATGAGTGTGCCCGCACCCACAGAGCATGTTGTCATCGACGATCCTATTCCTGCAGGTCTCGAACCTATCGACACGCGCATGCGAACGGTGAGCGCGGCGATAGGTGAGATGGATCGACCTGAGGGCGCACCGTGTTCGCGCGATGACGCGTGCGACGAACGGGAGTCATTTTCGATGCAATGGCATCGTCGTGAGGTGCGTGACGACCGCGTTTTATTTTTCCTTGAGTCGGCGGAAGTCGGTCTCTACCGATATCGATATCTGGCACGGGCCACGACTCTTGGCACATTTGTTGTGCCGCCTGCGACGGCGTCCGCGATGTATGAACCGGACATTTTTGGTCGAACCGGGGCGGGTTCCTTCCAGGTGGTACAGAAGTGAGCAGCATGCGGCGGCTCGCTTGGAAGAGTTGCACGCGCCGTTTTTGGTCCGCGACCCTCGTCGCGCTGAGCCTGCCGTGGCTCATTTTGGTCGCGACGGCGATTGTGACGCCATTGCCAGCTTCGCTTAAACAAGCTGCCTCGAATTGTAACTCAGTTCGCTACGAAGATCGCAACGGACATCTCCTCCGGGAGATGCGCGATGGCGAGGGGCAAAAATCTCAACCGGTTCCACTTGCGCTATCAGGACGCTATACGGCAGAGGCCATCATGGCCGCCGAAGACAAATATTTTAGGCGGCATCCTGGTATCGACCCGATCGCCATTGGACGAGCTTCGGGACAAAATATCCTAAAGCGCCGCATTGTTTCGGGCGCTTCGACGCTCACCATGCAGCTGGCGCGCCTTATTGCGCCACACGGCCGGAGTAAGCAGAGCAAACAAAATTGGTGGGGCAAGTTCAAAGAGGCGGCGCTTGCGCTTCGCATCGAAATGTCGCTTTCGAAGAATGAAATTCTTGAGGAGTATCTCAACCGCGCGCCCTTTGGCCCCTCGCTTAAAGGCGTCGAGAGCGCAAGCCGCGCATACTTCGACAAACACGCGAGCGAAGTGTCGCTCGTAGAGGCCGCAACGCTGGCTGCAATTCCGCGTGGCCCTGCGTACTACGCCATGCACAAGCATCCCGACCGCGTGCTTGCCCGTCGCAATCGCATTCTCGAACGGATGTGGAAAGCACGAACGATCGAGCAAGAGGAATACGAAGTGGCTCGAGGGACTCCACTCATCCCCATTTGGAATCATGGTTCTTTTTCGGCGCCACACCTTATCACGCGACTGCACGGTCAACGCGCCGCGAATGACAACGTTGTGCGAACGACCATCGACGCGGATCTTCAGCGTGACGTTGAGCGCGCGGCTGCACGTGTTGTCGCCGGGCTCTCCGTTAAGCACGTAAGCGCTGCCAGTGTGCTTGTGATCGATAACGCCTCGGGTGATGTGCTCGCGTACGTCGGCTCCCACGATTTCTCTGACGATGCACATGGTGGCCAGAACGACGGCGTCCGTGCACGCCGGCAGCCTGGTTCAACGTTGAAACCGTTCATTTATGGATTGGCGATGGACCGCAAGAGTTTTGGAGCGCATACGGCGTTGCCAGACGTCGAACTCACAATTGCGACTGAGAACGGTCGCTATATGCCGCGCAATTATGATGAAAAATTCCACGGCCCGGTGCGTTTGCGTGATGCGCTCGCGAACTCTTTGAACGTTCCCGCTGTGTGGACGGTGCATGAACTAGGACCTTCCAACGTGCTTTTGATGTTGCGCGATTCGGGATTTGCGTCGCTCGAGCGAAGTGCCGAACACTACGGTGAAGCGATTGCCTTGGGCGATGGCGAGGTGACGCTCGAGGAGTTGGTGCAGGCATACCGCGCTCTGGCAAATGACGGCGTATGGCGCTCCCTGAAGTACACGGCAGCAGATCCAGGCGGTGCGGAGCGGCGAATCATGACGTCGACATCGGCGCGCCTACTCACGGATATTCTCGCGGACGCCGACGCGCGCGCGGCTGCTTTTGGAAGAATGTCACCGCTATCGTTTGATTTTGAAGCGGCTGCAAAAACAGGCACTTCGAAGGGATTTCGCGACAACTGGGCGATTGGGTTTACGCGCCAAATCACTGTAGGTGTTTGGGTCGGCAACTTTGACGGGTCGCCGATGCGCGAGGTGAGCGGTGTTGTAGGGGCGGCGCCGCTGATGCACGAAGTTCTCGTCGCAGCGATGCGCGGTCGTGCTCCGGTGCCGTTGCGAGTGGTTGATGGTCAAGGGTTTACCCGTATGCAAGTTTGTGCGCTGACAGGGGAACGGGTCACGTCAGCATGCTCGCATACCGAAGCTGAGTGGATACGAGTCGATGCGAGTTCATCGCTCCACGCTTGTTCGGTCCATCGCTCTGTTCGACTCGATCGTCGAAATGGATTGCTGGCGTCACCGCGGTGTCCGCGCGAGCACGTAGTTGAACGCGTAGTTGAACGCTTCGAGGGCACATTTGAAGGTTGGGCAAAGGCGACCGGGCGATCACAGCCGCCGGATGCTTACTCTCCACTCTGCGGGGCGGCGACGAATGATCATCGCGACCTGCCAATTGCTATTTCACGCCCCCTTGACGGCTCGTCGTATGCGTTCGATCCGTCGCGCAACTCTGGGTATCAGGCTCTCGAAGTTCAAATATCGCGCGCCGCACCCAATGCGGAGCTTGTGGTCGATGGCTCGCCCGCCGGCTCGTTCAACTCGGGCGGCGTGCGTTATTGGCAACTCCGGCCGGGGACGCATGAACTTGTTGCGCGACTTCCCGATGGCTCACGCTCCCCGCCAATACGCGTAACGGTTGACTGAGCAGCCTCTAGGTGCGGTAAGCGGCGTCGATCGCGAAATCGACGAGGCGGAGCAAGGCGTTACTTGACGCGCGATCGTCACTCGTGAGCGCGGCGAGGCCGTCTCTCGCCACATCGAAGCGCTGACCTACCGTAAGCCATGCGGCACGGGCGCAAATATCGAACGCACGATCGGTCACGGAGTCTATTGAGTCTCGCGTTGCGCCATACGCTTCGAGCGCGAGCAACGCATTTTCGTTCGTAGCCATCGAACGTGGAAAGCGAGCGAGCCAACGGGTGTCGCCCAAGGATTGGGCGAGACCAGGGTCGCATCCGCCGAAGAGCGCCTCGAGAAATGCGGCGTGATCTTCGGAAGGAACGCGAAACAGCGCGGAAAATCCGGACACGCACGCCTTAACGTAAAACGCCGCGACGAACGTGCGTGTTGACTCGCTGCTATCGAGAAGTTGTGGCGAGACAATGATTCGAAACGGATGGGTCGAGGCTTGAGGTGGCGAACACGCTCCTATGCCCACCTCGAAGTCCGAAAATGAAGTACGGGTGAGTGCGGTGGCGAGTGCAGGTGCAAACGTGTGCAGCGAGAGCGTCTTGTGCGCAACTGCAAGGCTTGGGGCGGCTGCTTCGAGAGCTGCTCCGCAACGAAGGAAAAGTGAAGTGACAGCGTCAGGAAGTGCGGAGTCTTTGGATGGATTCCCGGGATCCACGAGAGGTTTCACATTCACAACGTCGAGTTTTTCGAACGGGGCCTTTGCAGACAGCCGAGAGAGTTGCTGGATGAGCGCCATAGGTCGCGCGGCAAGTTCGAATGCCACCTTTAATAAATCGATCGGCAACAGTTGCGAATCGAACAACGAGCGCCGCGCATCACCTATGGCGCGATCGAGCGCCACGTGTGCAGCGCGCTCAGAATCGTGCCGTCGATGAAAATCGACGAGAGTGTGTAACACCACTCCATCGAGAGGTAGATCACGCGCCAGTCTCAAAAGAACGCGCTCCGCGACGTTGGGCTGCTTTGCGGCGAATTCATAGTAGCTGGCGAGCTCGAGACCGAGTTTGCGTCGCTCTTCCGGTAATGTCGCAAGGTCAAAACGTCGTTCGCGCACCGCCGCCGCACGGGCAGGGTCGTTTTGAAGTGTGTATACGGT
>JAHFDX010000440.1 GCA_023248785.1 Myxococcales bacterium | reverse complement strand
CAATAGCAACGTTTCTCGAAGCGCAGGATTGAAACGCACAATGCGGTCGTCGGCGTCGACGACAAGAATGCCCTCTTGCATGGTGTCGAGCGCACTGCCCAAAACGTCACGCTCTCCTCGCACTTCAACCAGCGAACGTTCAAGCGCTACAGCAGCTCGATCGATGGCGTGCGTCACTTCCACGAATCCGTCGACGGAAACGCCCGATCGAATGCCAAACTCACCGCGGTTAAGCGGTGCAATGCGGTCGACAAGCTGCCGGCCTCGACGGCGAACAAGCCAGCCCGCCATCCCAACAATTCCGAGCGATGCAAGCGTCGATAGTCCCACTATCGCCATCGGCTGAAGGTGCAGCGAGATAGCTACAAGTGCGACCGCACAAATTAGAACGGCTGATGTTACAAATACAGCAACCGTCAGCTTCACGGAGATTGCACCAGAGGAGGTGTGTCCGCGAATCGATAGCCGACACCGCGAACCGTTTCGATGTAATCCCCCGCGGGTCCAAGTTTTTCGCGCAGACGCTTCACGTGCGTGTCAACTGTGCGTGTGGTGATCTCCGCCTGAATTCCCCAAACGTCGCTGAGCAACGCCTCGCGCGTTTGGACCCGATTTTTTCGGTCAAAAAGCGTAACGATTAACTTGAATTCGAGTGCGGTAAGCTCCACTTCTTTGTCAGCGACCCACACCCGATGGGCACCACGATCGATGCGAAGCACCCCGAACTGCGCCAGGCTGACCGTCCCCTCCGACGACGGGGCGTTGCGACGGAGAATGGCCTGCACGCGCAGAAGCAGCTCGCGCACGCTAAACGGCTTCACGACATAATCGTCCGCGCCAAGCTCGAACCCAATCACCCGATCGATTTCCTCGCCCTTCGCAGTCAAGATCATGACCTGAACATCGCGTGTCACGGGATCCTGTTTGAGCTGTTTGCAGACGGCCGTTCCCGACATGTCAGGAAGCATCAAATCCAGAAGGACCAGATCGGCGGATTTCTCGCGAACAAGTTTGAGGCCATCCTGCCCAGTTGCTGCCAGGTGCACTTTGTGGCCGGCTTGTCTCAGGTTGAAGTCGAGCACATCGCGAATGTCACGTTCGTCTTCGATGACTACGACTTTGGCCATTGTGATCCGGGGTATCTGATTCGAGTGACGGTTACGTTACGACGGGGTTAGGAATTTCACAGTCGCGATTGATGAATACTGATCATGCGATCAGTATTTCGCCCGGGTTGCCTTTGGGGGGACTCCCGATCCTGCCTGCGCATTTGGGACACCCGCCTCCGGATGGGCAATTCGCACTCCTTCCGCGGGCCAGGGAGGAAGAGGCATTACGTCGAGAAATCGAAAACTCATGGTCCCGTGGTCATCGACCTCCAGGGCCACACGATCGGGCTGCGTTCGCGCAAGAGCCACAAGGACCTCTTCTGCTTCGGGTTGGGACAGTCCAACGGCCTGGCTTACATCAATCGAGGTGAGGAGCCCTCCGCGATGCCGAGCAAGTGACATCACGGCTTGTTGTCGCGTCGCCAGCCTTCGGTCCACCCCGCTTCGTCGAAGCGAGCGTCCGCCCAGCACAAAAGGAAGGGCAATCACGGTGAACAGCAGGGCCATAGGAATGCCCACCACTGCCGCACTTTGAATTGTATGCTGAACGATCCACACGATTCCCGCCACCAAAAAGGAAACGGACCACCCCACCCCGAGCACGATCCAACCGACGACTCCCGCCACCGCGCCCGTGACGCGCGCCCCCTGCCCAGCCAAATTTACGGAGGGCGCAACGAGGGGAGCTCGGACCGTTCCACACGCCGTGCAGTGTGGAACAACCCCGCGATACACGATGGGAGCGGCATGACCGCAGCGAGGGCACATGGCTCGGAACGTAGCCATTTCCCATGCATGTGCAATCGGGTCCGGCCTTCGAAGTCTTTGCGATGCAACGCGTCAATGACGCTGACGCCAAAACGGAACGAGCGAACGCACGCTCTTAAGCTAAAGTCGTCACCCACAAGCAGGCGGAGGCACGCACACGATGGTCGACAAGCTCAAGACGATTTGGCTCGACGAAACGTTCATGGATTGGGAAGCGGCCAACGTCCATTTGCTCACCCATACGCTTCACTATGGCGTGGGCGCGTTTGAAGGGATTCGCGCGTACAAGCGGGCTGATGGACACACCGCCATCTTCCGTCTTCGCGAACACATCGATCGCCTCTACGACACGTGCAAATTGGTTCTGCTGCAACCCAAGCCGTCGCGCGAAACAGTCATGGAGGCGTGCGCGGACACGCTTCGGCGAAATGGGCTGGACGAGGGATATGTCCGACCGATGGTGTTCGTTGGCGAGGGGGCGATGGGGATTTACGTCCCCAATAACCCCGTGCGCACCGCCATCGTAGCGTGGAAGTGGGGGGCGTACCTTGGCGATGAGGCGCTGAAAAACGGAATTCGCGCCAAGATCAGCTCGTTCGCGCGGCACCACATCAATGTCGGCCTCAACAAGGCAAAGATGATGGGGCAGTACACCAACAGTGTGCTCGCAAAACGCGAGGCCAAGTTTGGTGGATACGACGAAGCCATCCTGCTCGACGTAAACGGCTACGTGTCCGAAGGTTCGGGCGAGAACATTTTCGTGGTAAAAAAAGGCGTTCTGTACACGCCCGATCTGTCATGCTCGATCCTCGAAGGCGTGACACGCGACACGATCATGACGCTTGCACGCGAAGAGGGCATCCCCGTAGTCGAAACCCGCATCACACGCGATCAGCTATGGCTTGCGGACGAAGCGTTTTTCACGGGAACAGCCGCCGAAGTCACACCTGTTCGCGAGATCGACAATCGCGCCATTGGCGCAGGTACGGTGGGCCCGATCACCCGGAGGCTCCAACAACGCTACTTCGAGCTCGTTCGCGGCCGCGACAACTCGCATCCCGAATGGCTCACACGCGTCTAACGCCCGCCGCCATTCGGCTCTTCGTGGCTGCATGCGGCGCATCGTGTGGCGCTGCGTGCGGGCAGGGCGCAAACGAGCCGCCTGCATCCATGCCAGTGGCTGTTGGCCCGCAAGAATTCGAGCAAGGAAAACGCGGCTCGTTTACGTCGAAGCGCTTCGAGGTGGTCATCGTGCTTCCAGGTGGGCACGAGTGGCTCATCGACGATCACTCTCGCCCGTGGTTAGGCGCGACACATCCGCGCACAAATTCGGGCCTCACATTTCTCTTATTCGCGCTCGACACGATTGCAAGCCCGGACAAATGTCGAGCCGCAAGCCTTGAGCGCTTTCTCGTCAACGAAAGAGCCATGAGCACCATTACGCAAGAGTCCACCGCCGGGCCTGGAGGATATGAAACGCGGTTATGGCTTGCGCTTGAAGCAACAGAGCCATCCGCTCCCGTGCGGGGTCACTTCTTCGCTTTTGGCAGCTCGCTGCGAAAATGCCTCTTTCTGCACGTAGTAACCGAGGGTGCTCCGAGCGAGATAGAATTGATTTCCGATCGACTCGCGATGTTTCGAGCGCGCATCTTTCGCGAAATGTCTCTGCTTTCGCCGCTTAGTCCCGGTCGCGACCTCGGTCATGACAAGCGCAAACGCACGAATTGACGTTTCGCTTCTTGCTGTACTGGGCCAGAATCACACTCTTGCATGCTCGACACGACGGTCGCGATCGAGACACCTGAACACATCGTGTTCACTTATCCCGTGGCGGGTCCGCTGCGGCGTTTTTTTGCGCTGCTCATTGACCTGATCCTTATTTACACGATCGTCTTGGTGGTTGCGGCGATCGTGCTGGTTGCGGCTGGCAGCGCGGGTGCGGTGACAGGAGGAACCGCAGGGATCGAAGATGCGACCGGGCTTAGCGTGGGCATCATTCTCGTGATGATGTTTGCGGCGCAATGGGTTTACTTTGCGGCCATGGAGGGGTGGCGTGGGGCCACGGTTGGCAAGTCGCTGTTAGGCCTTCGCGTAGTCACCATCAGCGGTCGCCCAATTACGTTTGGCCACGCGGCTTTGCGTAATCTCCTCCGCGCGGCCGACGCTCTTCCTCTGCCTCAAACCGTGGGCCTGCTGTCGCCGCTGGCGCTTCTCGTGATGTTGTCGAACGAACGGTTTCAACGCATCGGCGATCTCGTGGCAGGCACCATGGTCGTTTCCGCGGGACGCACGACGATGGCAACCAACATCCGCCTTTGGCCACCTGCCGCCGCAGAAGAACTTCGGTCGCTTCCTGACTT
>JAHFDX010000439.1:3731-4243 GCA_023248785.1 Myxococcales bacterium | reverse complement strand
GTCGACAATCCGAGCGATCCCGACCTCATGAGCGAAACGCTCCAGCGAGGTGCTCCCATTTCGCAGCCGCGAACAAGCGTGGTCGACTACAGGCTCGAGCATGCCGACGGAACCGTCGAAGAGCCTAGCAGCACCTCGAACAGCGCCGCGCAAAAGCCCCGATAGCACTACCGCTCTCATCGGGAGCTGCGCTGGCGAGCTGTGACCACGTGATCGCGCATGTGCTCAAACTCTGCCTGGAGATTCTCAAGTTCCGCGTCGGTCATCGATTCGAGCGCGAGCAACGTGTTTCGTGCGTGAGCATTGGCACGAATGAGTTCATCGAGCTTCAAGTGGATCGCATGGGCATCGCGGTTTTGCGTATTTTGGATGAGAAACACCATGAGAAACGTAACGATCGTGGTCCCGGTGTTGATGACAAGTTGCCACGTGTCCGAGAACTTGAAGAGGGGCCCCGAAACTCCCCACGCAACGATGATGGTCAGCGCCAACAAAAACGCATACGGCTTTCC
>JAHFDX010000439.1:0-3721 GCA_023248785.1 Myxococcales bacterium | reverse complement strand
ACATGGCGTGCAAGAGAGATCATCCTTGTTCGGCAGTGCGAAACAATAGGGTCCCCGCGCCGAGTTTCATGAGGTGACCGCGCCACGTCACTCGACGCTTCCACGGCGCAATAAGCCATGCAGCGAGGGAGAGCCCTTCCCGCACAGGTGCTACGACGACGGGAATCCACAGACTGCGCGTACCGCGAAGGAGAACCCAACCGGCAACGTCGCGAGCCACACACAGTCCAAAAGCCCAGGGGACGAACACTAGAAGTGGCTCAGAGAGCGTCCATGCAAGGAGTGAGAGCGCGACGCCGTTCAGAAGCGGCTCGAGCACGAACGCGGCGGGTCTCAAACGCCAACGCAACGTGGCCCACCTTCGGTGCCGCTGGAAGAAGGCCTCAATTGATACATTTCCAGTTACGTTTTGAACAATCGTTCGCGCGAGAACTACAGGTCGTCCGCCGTGCTGGAACATTTTTCCAAGCACGAAGTCCTCCGCGAGAACGTCGGCAACACGCGACAACCCCCCAAGATCGGCAAGCTCTTTGCGCGACATGAGCATTGACTTTCCAATCACAGCTGCGTCACCGAACAACGTAGGGATGCAAGCACCCGTTGCGCAGAAGCCGTTGAGTTGCGCACTTTCTAAGGCTCCGCCGAGCGAGGTTTCTCCTGTTCCGGCGATGACGCTTGTCACGATGCCCGCACCTGTCTCGAGGCGAGTGCGTACAAGCTCCTCAAGGTAGTGAGCGTCGACGCGCACGTTGCTGTCACTGATCACAAATAGATCGTGCGATGCGTGCCCCATCATGCCGAGTAGATTGCGGACCTTGGGGTTACTCGCAGCGAGGCCCGAGTGACACACGATGCGACTGCGCACCTTGGGGTATTTTTCTGCGAGTCTCATCACAGTGACGATGGCCGGGTCGTTTGGGTCTTCAACGCCAAAGACCAGCTCGTAGTTGGGATGGCTCTGCAGAAAGAAGCTCTCGAGATTTCCTTGCAGGCTTGGGTCATGACCGCAAAGCGGCTTCAAGACAGTGACCGGAGGCAATGCATCAACCGAACTCGCAACGCGTTCGGGCCTCCGTGTCGCCACCGCGATTCCGAGGAGGCCAAGAAGTGTCCATCCGGTCGCGAGCAAGAAGAAAAACACAACGAGGGTGGTCATGTTGCCTCCGAGCGCGCGGCAAAGATGCGCGACCAAAGCGGAAGCGAGATGGCGAAGTAGACCATGCTCGACGTAATCAAACGCAGCACGAGCAACGGGATTGGTACCACGCGTACTGCGACGTCAAACAAAGCGAGGTTCGCCGCAAACGAGATGGCCTCTGCGCCAAGAAAAAGGACGCCCTGGCGCACCCAATCGTCAGACCCATCACGAAACGCGACGTACTTGTTGCCGACAAACTGGACGAGGACACCCAAGAGGAGGGCAGGGATGCTCGCGATCCGTGGACTCACGGCAACGACGTGCGTGAGGATTCCTAGCGTCGCAAGATCGGCAAGTGTCGCAAGGAACCCAACCGCTGCGCTCTTTCCGACAACTACTGCGGGTTGCAATGGCTGCATGGACCCAAGCAATGCGAGCTGCGTGCCATGCAAGTCGCGCGCGCCGTTGGTTCGAATTTTCACAATTGGAACATGTAGTTCCGAGCGCAAGAGGAACTCGAAACCCCGCGTAATCGTGAACCGCTGTTCGCAGGCAAATGCGCAAGGAAGTCGGCGCTCGGGCTGAGAAAGTCGCTACTCACTTTGATCGGGTTCCGCATCGACGGCGGCTCGTGGCCCCTCTATCGGAAAGGTAAGCAGTTGTCGCGGCATCTTGCGGTTTCGAGCGTCGTCCTCGCTCGCGTAGACCTTCACGAGTGCAGCTGCTTGTGTCTTTGCATCCACAAAGATCTGAATGAACTCGCCATGCCTCAGCTTGGCCGCCTCTGCCCATCGAAGCGTCACGCTCTTGGGTTGTTCTTTATCTATGACGGGCCGGTACGAGCACTGCTCTTCATACTCGACGTATCCGCCCGATGAGATGCGAGCAATTCGGCCCGTTGGCACGCAATTGACTGGAACCTCATTCTTGTGAAGTTTGGCTTCAAAGTGAACAAGCGCCGCCGACCCACGTCGATCGATGCGGCTTACCGTCCAGTTGAGCGTGTGCACTGTGCCCGCATTGGCGCTTAGTCGAATTTCAAACAACGTTGGATCGAACCCTCGCCCCTCCCCGACACCATTGGATCGCTCACCGAGGTTCATTGGCTCACCTTGGCCAAAACGTGAGCTCATCGATTTTTCGCTCGCGCCGACGTGCTTTGCCTTCGACCACGCACGATACTCAAGGCGTTCTCGATGGAGTGACTCATCCAGTGCAAATCGCAGTTCGTGAGGCAAGCTGCTGCGATTCGGCAACGCCTTGAACACAACCATCTCTGCCTCTGCGCGCGCCTTCATTCCGACCTTTGCCGCTGCCTGAATACCCGTATGCGTGAGACGGTACCCGACGGGACCACTCCAGCATGCAAAGAGTCCACGAGTGGGTGTGGTGCATGCGGCGAGGTATTCGTCACGTGTTCGAAACAGCGCGTCTACATCCGACAGTTTGAGTGATCCATCCACCATGGCATCGAGCACGTTCTGCCTTTGTTCGAGCGACTTGGTCTCTACTGCAGATAGCTCTCGGCGGTCTGCCCTCCACCGCCGTCGCGCCTCCCATATTGGATTGATGTATGCCTTCCGATAGCGTGGCCCAAGCTTCGCGATGAAAGCGCGCATGGCGTCCCGCGTCTGGGTGAAGTTCTCGACGAGTCGTTCTGTGAACTCGTTGGGGAGGCCGCGATTTTTCGCTTCGGCCTGCAACGCCTCGATGCGAACCGACTCTGCAAAATAAGACATGTCCGCCGTAACGGAGTAGCCCATCTTGCTTGCGCACCGTTCGCAGTGGACCACAGCATTTGCATACGCAATGGGATCCACGCGCTCATCGTCCAGACCCGCCATCAGCGACGGGCGCACCCTGAATTTGTGTCCATTCCCGCAATAGGAGGCAAAGACTGCAGCGACGGGTTTGTCCGTCGTATTTGTCGCTTCTTCGCATTGATCCCTATAGCGAGTGTCGTTCGCTAGGTAGCCGTACTTCACGGGCTTGCCGAAGTCACCGCAGGCAACAAGAGCCAGGCAAAAGAACTGCATTGTAAGTCGTTGCGCCATCACGCACCTCTCCAAGAGTTGTGTGGGCTGTAGCCAATTCTGCCGGAAGGCGCAACGGAAGGTGCACGTTGGAGACTTCCCTGCACGGCGTGCCCTATGCCCAACCTTCGAGTGATCGTGGTACGACTATCGGTCTCGCGATGGACTACCCCTACTTCCAAGCTCTCATCCTCACGCTCCAAGATTTCTGGGCAAAGCGCGGATGCCTCCTCGTTCAGCCGTACAACTCTGAGGTCGGCGCGGGAACTTACAACCCAGCAACTTTTTTGCGCGCGCTTGGACCGGAACCTTGGAACGTCGCGTTCGTTGAACCTTCTCGAAGGCCAACCGATGGCCGCTACGGCGACAACCCGAACCGCTTGCAGCAGTTTCATCAGTTCCAGGTTATTTTGAAACCGTCACCGATCGATATTCAAGACCAGTACCTCGAATCGCTCATCGCACTCGGCACCAAGCCCGAAGAACATGACGTGCGCTTTATTGAAGACGATTGGGAATCACCTACCCTCGGAGCCTGGGGTCTCGGCTG
>JAHFDX010000438.1 GCA_023248785.1 Myxococcales bacterium | reverse complement strand
ACCCCCACTCGTCGCCGCTGGTCGTAAGTCGCCGATGCACCACCACACTCGTGATCGCTGCAAGCACTGTCGCAGCTACGAAGCAGAGCAGATCGTCGATACGACAGTTGGTCTCACCGGATAACGTTGCACCGCCGACAACGTCGGTCTCTGGCGCTCGGGCTATTGCGAACGCGAGCACGCCTGCGACAGCGATTGAATGCAACGAGGCCAATTCGAGATCGGACTGCGTGAAGTACTTGCTCGCGAACCTGAGTCCGACGCTCAAGATAGCCGCAGCCGCTATGGGCAAGAGGCGGCGCGTGAGCAGCGTGGCAAGCACCAGAAGAAGGCATGAAACCCAAAGGCGCCCGCCGGCGTGCTCTGGAATGCGGTGAAAGCCATGCGCAACTAGCCATGGTGCTGCAACGGAATCGAGCGTTGCGCAGGTGGTGGCGAGCGCGAAAAAAAATCCTGCGAGCCTCGGCCGCACGTGGCTCATCGCGACTGCCCCGCATGTGACTCCGAGGGCAGCTTGAGCGAGTGCAAACGCGCCCGCTGGGTCGCTGACGTACGGCGCCGACATCATGATGGGATCTTTTCGCGCCTACGCTGGTAATTTTCGGAACCCACTACCCAAACGGACGCGTTTGCCCTTTCCGATCGCCGAGGCGATTCGTGCAAACGACCACACGGTGCCTCGAAATTTTGCAAGCTTCGACTGGCCAACACGCTCGTGGTAGTCGATGGGCATCTCGATCACGTCGTAGTTCGATTTCGCGGGCAAGATGAGCGTGTCGAGCGGGATGGCGTCGCCCTCGCCATCGAAGTTGAACGCGCGAATGAGCGTTGAGCGGTATCCACGCATCCCGCTGTGCACATCGGTTGTCGCAATGCCATGCACGACCTGCGCAGTTCCCGCGAACACGCGATTGGCGAGGAAATTCGGGAGCGGCATGGCCTCTGGCTTTCTGTGCGTGCGGCTCGCGTTGACGACATCCGCGCCCTGCTCAAGGAGCTCTCGGATGCGCGGGATCATGTTGGCTGGGTAGGTAAAGTCGCAATCGAGGTAAATGAGTGCCTCACTCTCCTTTGCCGCCTCGTACATGAGGCGTTCCATCGCAGGTCCGTGTCCACGCGCGGGGAGTTGTCTAATGACGCGCGCGCCTTTGGCTTCCGCGAGCAGGGGTGTTTGATCGGACGAACTGTCGACAAGAAGGATCTTTGCGTCGGGCGCGAATTGACGGATCTCATCGATCATTTTTTCGACGGCAGACTCTTCATTGAGCGTGAGCATGCCGACGGTCAGCGACAGCTTTCCTGGCCTATTTGGCTTGCGCGCGACTACGACCCATTCGTAACCAACAATGGATGGTATTGCCTGCGCGACAATGGCTTCCGTTGGCACAAGCACTCCACCGAAGGACGCAATGGTGGACGAGGGCCGTTCGACGATCTTGCGAATCTCGTCGGTGCCGGCCAGGCGTTCTGCCCATGGAACGACCGATCCCACGTCGATACGCATGATGTCGAGGCCCGCGCGCTCGACCATCTGCACCACTTCCGATCGTGAAAACACACGGCCGCCTTGCCCTTTTTTTCGCGCTCCCGGCGCAAGAAAAGAGACAAGAACGTGTCCACCGCCTTCGAGGTGATCGGCAAACGTACGGAGCAGTGCTTCCGGATCCTCTGCATGATGGAACGCGTGATCCGAAAGAATGAGCTCGAAGGTTCGCCCCTTCAAGGGGGCCAAGGAAAGAAGCGCCTCTCCTTTGGCTTCGACGAACTCGTCGAGCCTTTGCACCGCGAGCGCGTTGGATCTTTCATCGATGCCGACCACCCTTGCTCCACGCTCCTTCGCAATGGCGCTGTACATTGCACCCGCACACCCGACGTCGAGGACCGAGGAGGGGCGACCGATGTTCCGTGCGAACGCGTACCGTTGCTCTGGGTCTTGAGGCAGGCCATTCATGGGGCCCGTGTGTAGTCGGATTTTGCTGGGCCGGACAGAGAAAGACGGTCAGGCCGTTTTCGGAGCCAACCACCGTGCGATCTGCCGTTTTATTCGGGCCGAAAAGCACACAAGAAGAAGTGTTGTAAGAAAGATCGCGATGCCCTTTGGTAGGGTTCGAGGAAAATACGAAAAGACAACGCGCTGATTGGCCGATTGAATTCGCGTCGCAACCGCATGCTCGTGCTCGAGGGCCGGTTTGCCGCCTTGCCGCCAGCTCGGATCGAAGTTCATGTTGTAAACAAGGATCGCTTCCGGCTGCGCGTTCTCGACTTGGATTTCGACCTCGTTCGGAGACCATCGAAGAATTCGCGCGCTGCCCGTTCCTCCGACTACGTATGCTTCACCCTTGTACTTCGCATCGGTCGTGGCGATGGCGCCGCGAGGCTCGGCGTTGTCTGGGACGCTTGCGCATTGAACGAATCCCCGATTGGAGTTCATCGATACCAAGATGGCCCCCGCCCACGCCCCGGGTGGTTGGTAGTCCCCCGGGGGGCGAGCGAGCTGTTGGAACTCGCCAGACCAATGAGTTTGAGGAGCGTGCATGAAGAACACGCCCTTTGAGATCGGATAGCTTACGGTTGCCATGATGGCAGCCACCGCTCCGACGATGACCACGAGCATGGGATCGACAAAACGACGTGTCGCGATTGCAACGCCGAACCGCGCTTCGATCATCGCCGCAAACGACAGTGATGCGAACAGCACTGCCACGAGCAGAAATCGTGATGGCACATGCAACGATGAAAAAAAAGGGAATCGATGAAGCAACGCCCAAGGCGCATACGTTGCAAAACTGCCAAGCGCGAGCGCAGTAAATACGATGGCAGACGCACGCAGAGGTTCGATCCGGCGGCTTGTTATCGGCCAAATGATTCCAATAATCACGAGGAGCGCGGCGGGACCGAGAAACAATCCGTACTCGTGCCAGCCGTAGTCGTGAACCCCAAGCGAACCGACGTCGAGGAACTTGCCGGTCTCACTGGCCGTCAGCATGCCGAGCAGTTGCCAAAAACTATGCGACTCTGCGCTTCCGATGGCGCGTGAAAAACGCTGCATGGTGTCTGCGATCGCGAGCAGCTTAGGAGCTGCAAATCCAACCGCGCATGCAGCAACGACGACACCCGAAATCAGCGGACGCAAAGAGCGCTGAACCCACGCCGTGACCATGGCGTAGAGGGCGACGGCAAGTGCCCCATGAGGCACGGGATAGATCCCCCCCATGTAAACGATAAGGGCAAGCAACGCGCCGGCGTACACCGCCTTGCGTATCTGTTGCGGCTCAAAGGAGCGATCGAGCCAGTACAGAACAAGCGGTAACCATCCATAGTGAAGGTGCCACATGTGGCCAGCGCCCGCTTGAAGAGCCCAACGCGAGTTCAGCGTGTAGAGAACCGCCACAAGCGCACACAATGCAAAGCTGCGCGAAAAACGTGACGCGAGCAGATACGATGTTGCAAGCGAAACGAAGAGCATCACGGAGGCCTCAATGCGGCCTGCGATCTGAATGGGAAATGCGAGGTATGCCGGCAAAAAAGGCGAGACAAGGCTCGAGGATCCTTCCGCATAGCCCCACGCTGGAAACCCGCCGCAGAGGTATGGATTCCACCATGGCATCTGATGAAAGCGCTTAAGCGCGATAGGGGTGATGTACCGGTACGCAAGCGACGCATCCCAATCGTGAAACCCGTAGAGCGTGTTTGCAAAATACGGAGCCAGTGTGATGGATCCGCCGGCGAGTAGGACCATGATCGACAGAATGAAAGCGAGCCGAGCCCATGGATTCTGCCCCCACGGTGGACGAAAGCGTTCGCGCCACGTGATCATGGTCGCCCTCGAACCTCGATTTCGGAAAGAGCTACGAAGCCCCGTCGATCACCTCGTACGCGGATGTAGCGAGTGCACATGCCGTTGAGGCGAACCTCCCAGGGATTGAAGGGTGAAAACGAGCCCTCTTTTCTTCCAACGGGGGTAAATGTGGTTGCGTCGAGTGACACTTCGAGGACCAACGGCAGACTGTCGTCGCTCCAGCCGTCCCGTCGATTGTGAATCACGACGCGCTGGACGGCATACGCGCTTTGCAAGTCGATCATCACCCAAGCTGGATTGTCGACGCTCGTGTGAACGCCATACGATTCGGAGACCGTTCCGTCGACGACAGCCGATTCGTTCGTTGTTGCCGCGGGGTGACGGCTGCTGACGGATACGGGTTTGTTGAGAGCCAGGTTGGGCAACTCAAAGGCGGCCTTGGCGCCCTTTCCG
>JAHFDX010000437.1:3394-4252 GCA_023248785.1 Myxococcales bacterium | reverse complement strand
TTTCGCCCGCCGCGGTCCGATCGAATCCAAAGAGTGTTGCGATGCGTAAGTCGGCGTGTGAACCCATGATGCGGTCGTAGCGAAGATCTACGCGATGGAACTGCGGCGCCATGATCGTCTTGAAAGACCTGGACTCGTTCTCGCGTGAGGAAAGAGTGTCGTAGCTTCCAAACGAGAGCAACGTGAGCTTCTCGCGCTCACTCAACTGATGAGTGACGCGAAACTGATAATCACCGTAAAAGAGTCGCACGTTGGGGCTGATGAGCGAGAGGATGAGCCCGGGGTATCCAATTCTTCCGCCGGCAAGAACTGTGGTGTCTTTCGTTGCGCTGCGCTCGACGAACGCCCCCGTGTCGAGCAAACGCCCGTTCCATTCGCCGTGTTGCACCGGTTGGGCTGGAATGAGATCGGCCGACATGATCCCGCCAGCCGCACGACCGAACCTAACGGGATAACCGCTCGGAAAAAAATCGACCCGATCGACGAGCCCGGCCTGAATCACGCTCGGGCCCCCGCCAAGGTGAAAGAGCAAAGGAACGCGAATACCGTCGATGTAGTAGCCCATGTTGCCGGGAGGCGCCCCGCGCACGAAAAAGTAAGGCGACCCAGTGACAATGGGCGTTACCCCCGGCATGATCTCGATACTCCGAAACACATCGCCAAACGTCCCCGGGATCTGCCGTAACTCTTCACCGCGAATCGCGACCGGCGGTTTGTCCTTCGTGCCACGCACGCGAACTTCCTCAACTTCGGCGTGCGTTTGTGCGGCGAGGAGCACCAGCGACGAGAAGACTAGAGCTAAGGGTACTAGTCGAAGTCCTCGATCTTCCAACGGCCGTGCTCTAGCACCATTTGCAA
>JAHFDX010000437.1:0-3384 GCA_023248785.1 Myxococcales bacterium | reverse complement strand
GATCGCCGCGTTCTTCGATGGTCGACTGCGGAAGCGACTGGGCCACACCGAGGCGCATTCGGTCCACGTTTTCCTTTTCGGGGCCTTCCCATGCCGAGCGTAGTTTCGTCTCGTCGAGGCCATCTCGATGGGAGTCAGGTACGAACTGCAGGAGCAGGTCATACCGCTTGCGATCGAGTGCGCGAAGAAAGCTCATGACTGTGTGGCGTGGGGTGTCCTGCGCGTAGAGATCCACAGCCGATGCATCGAGTCGCCATTGCCCATTCTCAAGCACGAGCGTGAGGGTGCGACCGTCTTTGCTGGTGACGACCGCAGTGACGTCGCCTCGGGTTGTGGGCCTTTCAAACGAACGTGCCAGTTCGGCGACTTCTTCGGGCATTTGCGTGGCTATCTTGCGAAATCCCTCGGGCGTAAGCCCTCGTCGCGCGTCGCTGCTTAGCATTCGATACGCGTCGTCTGTTCGGCCCTCTCGCAGTGCAACCGCATAGGCGCGCAGTGCGTCGTGGGGGCTCTGGGACTTGGAAGCGCCTGCGCAGCCCATCAACGTCGAAAAGGGCAAGGTCGACAGCGTCGCAGCGAGTAGGACAATGGCAAATCGCATCATGAGCGAAGCGGAAGGTTACCACGACCTCCCATTGCTGCGCGCCTCGTCGTATCCTCGATCCCAATGAGCGAATCTCAACGTGTCGAGGTCGAGAGTCTCCCGTTGTTGCCGTTGCGAAATAGCGTGGTGTTTCCGGCGAGCGTCGTCCCCATCAATGTCGGACGCGCTCGAAGCGTTCGTCTCGTCGAAGACTTGATGGGGCAGGATCGGCCCATCGTTGGCATCGTTAGCCAAAAGGATAGCGAGCTCGAGGAGCCGAGCTTCAAAGACCTCTACACCGTCGGAACGATGGCGCGCGTGGTCAAGGTGATCCGCCTCGGCCCTTCGAATTACTCGGTCGTGCTCCACGGCCTCTCGCGGTTCTCCTCTATCGCATCGCTTTCGCTCGAACCTTACATGCGGGCGCGCATCGAGCGCATTCGCGAAGAGCACTTGCGTATTCCCGAGATTGAGGCACTTGCGTCAAGCTTGCGCGAAGGCACGCGGCGGATGCTCGAGATCATTCCAAATTTGCCCCGGGAGACCGCCAGCGTTCTCGACAACGTGAAGGAAGCCGGAACGCTTGCCGACCTCATCGTGTCAAACCTGTCGAGTGACCAAGCGAGCGTGGAGGAAAAACAGCAGGTCCTCGAGGCGCTCGAGGTGCGTGTGCGCCTCGGTCTTGTTCTTGGCCTCGTCAATCGCCAGCTCGATCGCGTACGCGTGAAAACTGAAGTGTCGCGGATGGTCGAAGACGAAGGGCAAAGACAACGCGAGGAGATATTGCGTCAGCAGCTCAAGCACATTCGCGAAGAGCTCGGCGAGGTGGGCGAAGAAGACGACATCGAAGAGCTTCGCGAACGGGTGCGGCTTTCGTCCCCACCCGACGAGGTGTACAAAGTCGCGCGAAAGCAGCTCGCGCGACTTGCCTCGATGCAGTCGCAGTCGGGTGAATTCAATGTAACCCGCACATACGTTGAGTGGCTTTCAGACATGCCATGGAGCAAGAGCACGCAAGACCCAATTGATGTCGAGTCCACGAGGCGTTGCCTCGACGAGGACCACTACGGTCTTCAGAAAGTAAAGAAGCGCATCGTGGAGTACATGGCCGTGCGCAAGCTTCGCGCCGATAAAAAGGGGCCGATCTTGTGTTTCATTGGCCCGCCAGGTGTCGGAAAGACGTCGCTCGGCAAGTCGATCGCGCGTGCGATGGGGCGCCGTTACCATCGCATCGCGCTCGGCGGTGTTCGTGACGAAGCGGAAATTCGAGGACATCGCCGCACATACGTCGGCGCGCTTCCCGGCCGAATTGTTCAGGGCCTAAAGAAAGTCGCAGTGAGAAATCCGGTTTTCGTTCTCGATGAGGTCGACAAGCTCGGCGTCGATGTGTCGGGTGACCCATCTGCAGCGCTTCTGGAGGTGCTCGACCCCGCACAAAACAATACATTCGTGGATCACTATCTCGACGTGCCATTTGATCTGTCGCAAGTTACATTTATTGCTACGGCGAATAATCCGGAGACCATCCCAGGAGCGCTTTGGGATCGTCTGGAGGTCATTGAGGTGGCGGGTTATACACGGGCCGAGAAAAAGGCCATCGCGACCGAGTACCTTTGCCCGAAGCAACTTTCGTCGCACGGTCTTACAGATGAGCGGCTCGAGTTCCTTCCAGAGGGTATCGAACGGCTCATCGAGAGCTATACGCGCGAAGCCGGCGTTCGTGGGCTGGAACGCGAGATTGGTTCCGTGTGTCGGCATGTTGCGATGCAAATCGCAGAGGGGAATCTCAATGTGTCAGAGCGCGCAGACGCGGCCTTTGTCGAGAAGGTCCTTGGGGCGCCCCGATATCAGCCGGATCTTGCAGAGCGAACGAGCCATGCGGGAGTGGCAACGGGCCTTGCGTGGACTCCATCGGGAGGCGACATTCTCTTTATCGAGGCGACCAAAATGCCGGGGAAGGGTGGTGTCGTTGTTACCGGCAATCTCAAGTCGGTCATGGGCGAGAGCGCGGCGACGGCGTTGAGCTTTGTTCGCAGTCGTGCAAAAGACCTTGGGCTCGATCCCGAGTTTCTAAAAGAGATCGATCTGCATCTACATGTTCCCAAGGGCGGTACACCAAAAGACGGTCCGAGCGCGGGCATCACCATGTATTCGGCCGTAGCGTCGCTGCTTCTTCAATGCCCGGTGAAAAAATCGGTCGCGATGACGGGCGAGATCACGTTGCGCGGTGCGGTCCTTCCCGTGGGCGGTATCAAGGAGAAGCTCCTGGCGGCGCATCGCGCGGGGATTCGCGAAGTGCTCGTGCCCTTTCGCAATGAGCACAGTCTCGACGATGTGCCGAAGGACGTCCTGTCGGACCTGAAAGTCCATCTGATCAAGAGAGTTGACGAAGTGCTCCCTCTTGTTCTTGAACCCCCTCGCGAAACGCCGCCAGCAGACAGCGCAGACCTCTAAGCAGAACTCTAAACGATGTGGCGTCGGCATTCGGTTGCAATCGTCGTCGTCGTCGTTCTGATGACGGTAATTGGGTTCGCTCCACTGTTTGGTGGGCCGGGGTATGAACACACGCTTGCGACGGGGTTGTTCGTTCCGTCGATCGTGGCTGTGTCGCTGGCATGGAACGATGCGCGAACGCGCGCGCTGTCACTTCCGACGCGCCTTTCGCGAGGGATCGCCCTCGGCCTGATCTTGTCGGCCTTATCGTATGCAACAGCTGTGCTTCATGGCGTGCGCGTTGGCATTTGCGACTTCCAGGGAGCCACGATCGATTACGCTCTAGGAGCGGCATTCGGTTGCATTCT
>JAHFDX010000436.1 GCA_023248785.1 Myxococcales bacterium | reverse complement strand
GCGCTGCTTGATCGTGCCGGACAAGGACTGACCCCGCGTGAGCGCGCGCAGGCGCTCTTTTGCAAGGGTGATTGCTTGCGGCGGCTAAGTGCCTTCACTGAGTCGCGCCCCTTGCTCGAAGAAGCGTGCCGATTGGATCCGCACAACGGGCCGGCGAATCGTTCGCTCGCGCGCTTGCATGAGGATGCGGGCGAATACGATGCTGTGGTCCGCCTGAAGACGAAGCGACTCGAAACGGCAGTGGGGGATGAACGATTCGAACTCCTACTCGACATTGGCGATACGTACGTATCGCACTTGAACGATCGACCCAAGGCCGCGCGTGCGTACGTTCAAGCCCTTGAAGAGCGCCCCGACGATCGGCGCCTGCTCACCAAGCTCATGCAACTTTACTCGGAGGAAAAGGATTGGGCGAAGCTGGTCGACGTCGTGACCCGCCTTGCCGAGTTTGTCGACGAGACGAAGCAACGTGCGAAGTACATGCAAACAGCGGCGATTGTGCTCTGGCGTCAGCTTGGTGATGCCGATCGCGCGCTTGAGTATTTCGACAAGGCACTTGAACTCGATCCCACGCTCAATAAGGCTCTCGATGAGGCGGCCGAGATTCGAAGGCAGCGGGGCGACGCACCTGAAGTCGAACGGCTGCTCAAGGTTCGTCTGGAGCGCGCAAAACAGGAAGGCGATCGCGAGCAAATCATCAATCTGCTTGATGAACTTGGTGGTCTGTACGCGGGCCCACTCGAAGACATCGATCTTGCTGTAGATGCGCTCGAAGCGGCGCAGGCATTTGCGCCAGACAACCGCGATCGGGAAGACAAGCTCGCTGCGCTCTACACAAAGGATGTAACGAAGTACCTCGACAAGGCGGCCGGCGCTCACCTTCGCATTTTGAAGCGAACGCCATACCACGCCGAAAGCTACAAGGCGCTTCGCAAGCTCTACACAGATGGACGTCGTGCAGACTCGTCGTGGCTGACGTGTCAAGCGCTCTCGTTCCTGGATGTGGCATCGCCCGATGAAGCGCGCTTCTTCGAAAAGCACCGCGCCGAAAATGCAGCACCGGCCCAGGCCGTGCTGACGGAGGAGGATTGGTTGCAGCGGCTAGCGGCAGACGCCGCGGAGCAAGGCGTTGTTACGCAAGTCTTCCAACTCATCCAGCCCGCGGTGGTGAAGAAGCACGCCAAGACCCTCGAGACGTTGGGGTACGATCCGCGCTACGCGCTTGATGTTTCGCGTCACCCGTACCCAGCATCGCAGATGTTGCACTACGCGGCCGGGGTCCTCGCGGTGCCCGTGCCACCCGTGTTCCAAGAGAACAAGGACCCGGGCGGCTTTGGGTTTATTCCTTCAGCTCCGGCGGGGATTCTGCTCGGCCGCGCGGCGTTCGAAGCGCAAGTGTCGAACTCGTCGCTCGCGTTTCTCGCAGGTCGTCAGCTCACGTTCTACCGGCCGGGTTACCTTGTGCGCCAGCTCGTGCCGAATGTCGCAAGCCTGAAGACGTGGCTCTTTGCGGCGATCAAGCTTGCGGTTCCACAGTTTCCGCTCGCACCCGACATGGCAACGGAAGTTTCGGTCGCGACGTCAATCCTCACCACGGAAGTCGGTGGCTCCTCGCGCGACAAGCTCGTGCGCGTAGTCAACGGTATGCTTGAGGCGAAGGCTGCGGTGGATCTTAAGCGTTGGATTCACGGCGTCGATCAGACGGCCGATCGCGTTGGCTTCCTATTAGCACACGATCTCCGTTCGGCGGCAGATGTGATTCGCGCAAGCGATGAAGCCAACGCTGCGCGTGAACGTGTGGAAGACTTGCTGCTCTTTTGCGTGAGCGAGGAGTACCAAGCACTAAGGGCGCGTCTCGGAATTGCTATCGATTCCGGAGGACATACTTGATTTTTCGCGCATAACCGACGAAGCCAATGACCATGAATCGCTGTCTTGTCCTCGGGGCATTGGTTGGTGTGTTCGCCGCGTGTACGCAGGCCTCGAGTGGGACTCCGTCATCCTCAGGGGCAGGGCCTAACTCCGCAGGTTCTTCGACTCCTTCGAGTGTACGCGCCGTTGTACCAGTGGCTTCGAGCGCGAGCGGCGAACCGGCCAAGGCGGCGGTGTCGAAAGGGCCGTACAACGTCGTTCTCATCTCGGTCGACAGCCTAAGAGCCGACATGCCATGGGGGGGGTACGCAAGGCCCATCGCACCGCGATTGACGGAGCTTGAGAAGAAATCGGTGAGCTTTACGCATGCGTATTCGATCTCGTCCTATACGTCGATGAGCCTTGGTGGCCTGTTGGGCGGCAAGATTCCGTCGGGCCTTTCGCGAAGCGGATACTTTTTTGGGCACTACCCCGAAGACGATCTTATGTTCCCGGAGTTGTTACAAAAGGCCGGTGTTCATACGATGGGCGTGCACGCGCACTTTTACTTTCAGAAGGCGGGCATGAATCAGGGATTTGCGGAATGGGAAATCGTGCCCGGGATCAAGGCCGACAATACGACCGACCGCAACGTGACCTCACCTCAAACGCTTGAGATTTCCAAGCGTCTCTTGTCCAACGCCCGCCTCAACAAAGATCGCTTCTTCTTCTGGGCCCACTTTCTCGATCCGCACGACATATACATGGCGCACGAGGGGGTTGGTCCATACGGAAGAACGCAGCGCGACAAGTACGACGCGGAAGTTGAGTATACCGATCAGCATATCGGCAAACTCCTAGACTTCATTCACGAGCAGCCGTGGGCCAAGAGTACTGTGGTCATTCTGACAAGCGATCACGGCGAAGCATTCGGCGAGCACAAAATGGAGCGTCACGGTTTTGAGATTTGGGAGAACCTCATCCGCGTGCCGTTGTTCATCCTGGCACCTGAAGCGAGTGCCCGGCGCGTTGCCGAGACAAGGAGTGCAATTGACCTGGCGCCGACCATCCTCGAATTTTTGGGCGCTCCTGCAGAGTCTACATTTGAGGGTAAATCGCTTGTCGGCGAAGTGTACGGCGACCCGGGAGGTCCACGTGATGTGGTGGTCGATCTTCCGACGACTTCCGACAACGATCGCCGTCGGGCCATCATTCACGGCAACCTCAAATACACGTGCTACGGCGATGACGACCATTGCCGGCTGTTCAACCTCGAAAACGATCCCACGGAAGACAAACCGATCTCTTCCGGTAGCGATTTCAAGGCGATGGCGGCGCGCTACCGCGATCACGCAAAGACCATCAAGGAAATGCCCACCACGAAGTGCAAAGCCGGATGCCTGAACAAGGCATATCTCAGCAAGAGTCGTTGACCCTAATGCGTGTCATTCCGGTTGCGTGCTTGAAGGACAATTACGCGTACTTGCTTGTGTGCGAGAGAACGCGGGCGTGTGCGGTCATCGATCCAAGCGAGGCGGCCCCCGTAGTTGCCGCCCTCTTGGCCGAGAATCTTCGCCCCATCATGCTGTGGTGCACCCACCATCACTGGGATCACGTGGGGGGTATTTTGGAGCTTTCGGTCAAATACCCGGGACTCGAAGTGGTTGCCTCGACCTATGATCGAACGCGTATCCATGGTCTGACAAAGACGGTCGACGGGGGATCGGTACTGTCGCTTGGGGACCTTCGTGCCCACGTTTATGAGGTTCCAGGTCACACACTTGGCGCGATTGCATACGCCGTAATGGCGCCGAAGAGGGTCGTATTTACGGGCGATACGATGTTTCTTGCGGGGTGCGGACGCCTTTTCGAAGGAACCCCCGCGCAAATGGATCAATCGTTGCGCACCATTGTGTCACTGCCCGCAGACACGCAGATCTACCCGGGGCACGAGTACACGGAAGCCAACTTGCGATTTGCGAAGACGGTAGAGCCAAAAAATCTAAGGATTGAGGCCGCATTTCTGCGTGTGCACGCATTGCGAGAGAGGGGGGAGCCGTCGGTCCCGCACACGGTGGAGGAGGAGCGTGCTGTCAATCCGTTCGCGCGCGTCGATGAAGCTTCAGTGCGTGCGTATGCGAAGTTGCCGAGCAACGCATCATCCGCCGATGTCCTCGGCGTGATACGCGCCGCGAAAGACGCGTTTTAGGGCACTCTCAAGCTGATGTGCAGGGCCGGTGAATGTTAAACGGGTGAACTGCACCTACTGTTTCGACTTGGTCTTTTCTTTTGCAAGCGGTTCGAATTCGTACGCGCGAGGTGCATTTCCATGAGGAATCTGGTTAGCACGTTGCTGGGCACTGCATTTTCGATGGGTGCCGCCATGCCCGCGCGAGCCGATACAT